>NZ_JAXBQT020000026.1:54484-61828 GCF_047520755.2 Stenotrophomonas sp. FR010
GGGGGGGGGGGGGGGCCGGGGGGCCCCCACACCTCTGCCTGCGGTAGAGCCGAGCCCATGCTCGGCTGCTTGCTGCCGGCCAGCCGAGCATGGGCTCGGCTCTACATGCATTCACAATTTGCTACACCGGCCCCGCTAGGCTGGTTTTCCACCGAGCGCGGCCGGGTGACAAACCCGGCAACTTTCGGCACTGTCGGGGTGTCTGAACACCCTGCAGTCTCCCCCTTGGCAAGGCGCCTTCGAGCACGTCAATGAAATTCAAAGCCCCCGCATTCCTGATGGCCCTGGCGCTGGTCGCGCCGCTGGCGCTGGCGGCCAAGGCCGACTCGCCTGCATTGCCCGCTGCGGCAACTGCCGATCAGGTGACCACCTCCAAGCTGGTATATGGCCTGTTGTCCGACAGTCGTTACGCCTACCGCCCGCGTGCGCTGGACGAGGCCACCTCCAAGGACGTGTTCAAGCGCTATCTGGAGACGCTGGACGGCGCCAAACAGTATTTCACCCAGGCCGACGTGGCGCGCTTCGCGCCCTTCGAAGCCAACATCTCCTCGGCCATCCGTGGCGGCGAACTGGAACCGGCGTTCCAGGTGTTCGCGGTCTACAAGCAGCGTGTCGGCGAACGTGTGGCCTTTGCGCGCAAGCTGCTCAAGCAGGAGCCGGACTTCACCACCGACGAGCGCTTCGAGTACGACCGCAAGAAGGTGCCGTGGGCGGCCAGCAGCGCCGAGCTGGATGAGCTGTGGCGCAAGTCGGTGAAGAACGACTGGCTGCGCCTGAAGCTGGCCGGCAAGAAGCCGGACGATATCCGCAAGACGCTGGACAAGCGCTACGCGACGCTGGAGAAGTCGGTCAACGAGCTGAAGGGCGAAGACGTCTTCCAGTTCTTCATGAATTCGTACACCAGCGCGGTTGATCCGCACACCGATTACTTCACCCCGCGCACGGCCGAGAACTTCAACCAGGCGATGTCGCTGTCGCTGGAAGGCATCGGTGCGCAGCTGCAGCGCCAGGACGACGTGGTGGTGATCCGCGAGATCATCGCCGGCGGCCCGGCTGCGGTGGACGGCACGCTGAAGCCGGGTGACCGCATCGTCGGCGTTGGCCAGGGCAAGTCCGGCCAGGTCGAGGACGTGATCGGCTGGCGCATCGACGATGTGGTGGCCAAGATCCGCGGCGCCAAGGACACCCAGGTCAAGCTGGAGTTCATTCCGGCTGCCGAAGGTGCCGACGGCAAGCACCACACCCTGGTACTGACCCGGCAGAAGGTGCGCCTGGCCGAACAGGCCGCCAAGGGCGAGACCATGACCATTCCGGCCGCCAACGGCGAGCCGGCACGGAAGATCGGCGTGATCAAGCTGCCGACCTTCTACCAGGATTTCGAAGGCCGCCGCCGCAACGCCGCCGACTATGCCTCGGCCACCCGCGACGTGGCCAAGCTGCTGGCTGGTTTCAAGAACGACAAGCTGGACGGCGTGGTGCTGGACCTGCGCAACAACGGCGGCGGTTCGCTGGATGAAGCCATCGAGCTGACCGGCCTGTTCATCGAGCAGGGCCCGGTGGTGCAGGTGCGCGAGTCCGGTGGCCGCGTCACCGTCAACAGCGACCGCAACCAGGGCGTGGCGTGGGATGGCCCGCTGGCGGTGCTGATCAACCGCGGTTCGGCTTCGGCCTCGGAGATCTTCGCCGGTGCGATCCAGGATTATGGTCGTGGCCTGGTGATCGGTGAAACAAGCTTCGGCAAGGGCACTGTGCAGAACATCGTCGACCTCGACCGTTGGCCGAGTGGCGAGACCCAGCGCTTCGGCCAGGTCAAGCTGACCATCGCCCAGTTCTTCCGCATCAGCGGCAGCAGCACCCAGCACAAGGGCGTGGTGCCGGACCTGGCCTTCCCGGCCAGCGTCGATGCCACCGAGTTCGGCGAGAGCACCTACGATAACGCCCTGCCGTGGACCCGTATCGCCGCCGTGCCGCACACCCAGTACGGCAACTTCGCGCCGCTGCTGCCGAAGCTGGAGGCCCGCCACGACGCGCGAATCGCCACCGACAAGGAATTCCAGTGGTGGAACGAGGACGTGCAGCAGTTCCGGACCGAGGCGGCGAAGAAGTACATCTCGCTCAACGAGGCCACCCGTCGCGCCGAACGCGAGCGCCAGGACGCCCAGCGCAAGGAACGCCAGCTGCAGCGCAAGGAGCTGGGCCTGGCCCTGGACCCGCTGGCCGATGACAGCAGTGATGATGGCCTGACCGGCAACGAGCGCGACATTGTGAAGGATGCCGCCCGCGAGAAGGCCGCCGAAAAGCGTCCGGACCCGCTGCTGCGCGAGTCGGCCTCGATCCTGGCCGACGCGGTGAACCTGCTGGCCAATGACCGTCCGCTGTCGGCCCAGGTGCTGCCGCAGTCCACCGGCGCGGGGCGCTGGGCGGACTGAGCCGGAGACGGCGCGCGACATCCGCAGGGGCCGGCATTGCCGGCCCCTTTCTGTTTGGGAAGCCCATTCCCGGTCGCGCCGGGCCATGCCCGGGCCAGTGAAGTGCCGCAAACGACTTGATCCCCTCCGTCCCCTTTTTGCGTGCATGAACCGGGAGCAACGTGGGGGGCCATATCGACCTGCCGCACACGGGGGCGGGACTACCCTTGGTGCTTCCGTTCTCGCAGGAGTACCCATGCGGGCCTCCCGTCTTTCCAGCGCTGCCGTGGCCTGCGCCAGCGCCTTGATCCTTTCGGCCTGTGGTGGCCGCGCCGCCGACAGCACCGTGCTGCGCGAGTCTTTCGATTCCGGCGATACCTTCTCGCGCACCGTTGAGGGACGCCCCGGCGAAGCCTGCGAGGCCGCGCGCCGCACGCTGCTCAGCCAGGGCTATGCCATCGCCCGTTCAGATGATGCGCAGGTGGAGGGCAACAAGAACTTCCAGCCGCGCGAGGATGACCATGAGCAGCTGGTGCTGCGCATCTCCTGCGCCCCGCGCGGCAGCCAGACGCTGGTATTCGTCAGTGCAGTGCAGGACCGCTACGCGCTGAAGAAGAGCCCGACCTCGGCCAGTGTCGGTGTGGGTGCGCTGGGCTCGGTGTCGCTGCCGTTCGGCAGCAACGACGACTCGCTGGTGAAGGTGGCCAGCAGCACGGTCACGGATGCCGAGTTCTATCGTCGCTTCTTCCAGCGCCTGCAGCAGTATCTGCCGGCCGCGGCGGGCATGCCATCGCCATCGCCGGCAGCGGCGCCGGAACCCGCACCGGCGGTCACGGATCAGGGCTGAGTGTGCGCGGCAGGTGGCTGATTGCAGCCCTGCTGCTGGCGCCCGCGTGGGTCGTGGCAGCGCCATCCCCGGACTGTACGCAGGGCCTGCTGCAGCGGTTGGGGTGGCGCTTCGAAGAAGCGTCCCTCACCGCGCCGCAGGTGCGCGGTGGTCCGGTATGTACGCGTGCCTCGCTGGCTGATTCACAGGCGGCCGGCGACCTGCAGGTGCGGTGGCCGGCGGCGCTGCCCGCTGCCGCTCGGCAGGCACTGCTGCAGCAGCTGCTGGATGACCCCGCCACCGTCTGCGCCTATGCCTTCGAGCTGGGGGCGGCCACGCGGCGCGCGACTTCGGCATTGCAGGGCAATCCCACGTTCCGCTTCTCCGGCCCGCAGCTGGGATGGATCGGCTTCGGATTGCAGGGCGCACCGGCACAGGGTTGGCAGCGTACGCGCAGTTTCGGTCGTGGCTTCGTGCCCCGCGCGGGCAACAGCCATGCGTTGCAGGCGTTCTACAGCGGTGCCGTGCGTGCCGAATGCGGTGTCGGCCGCCAGGTCGCACAGCTGGCCACCCAGCGCGAGCTGTATGGCGATGCTGCGTTCGACACCGGGTTCGCAGCGGAGGAACTGTCGATCGGCACCTTCCTCGCGCTGCACGACACCGACAGCATCCTGCTCGGCGCGCATGCGGGCGACCTCTTCGCCGATGGCAAGGCGGTGCGCACCTCGGCGATGGGGCGGCAGGCGTTCGTGGGCGTGCCCGGTTTCATCGAACATGTGTACGACAAAGGCACGCTGGACGACCTGAGCAACCAGGCCGAGAACTTCGTGGTGGTCGAGGTGGGCGAGGGCGCTGCGCAGGCGCTGGCGCTGCACGCCGGCCTGGCCTGGTACGACCAGCGCAATGCCGAGCTCTGGAAACTGGCGCAGGACATCCCGCGCATCGGCCAGCGCTATTTCGAGCGCCTGCTGTTCGAGCGCGATCCACAGCTGCGCGCACACCTGGCGCCGCGCTACCACGCGGCTCTGGTGCGCATGGATCAGCTGCTGGACGATCCGTTCTACCAGCAGTTCGTGATCTACGTGCATCCGCGCGGTATACGTCCTATCGGCTACCACATCGTCCGCCTGCTCGATCGCAACCCGAGAACGCCGTTTTCGATCGACCTGGCGGTGCACAATCTGCATACCACGCTCTACCGGCGTTGGCGCGAGGCGCAGCTGCGCCACTGCGCGGCTACCGGCAGGCCAGGCAGCCTGACCCTAGACCCCAACTGAAGGTGAAACAATGGATATTGCAATGATCGGCCTCGGCCGCATGGGCGCCAACATGGCCCAGCGCCTGCATCGCGGCGGCCACCGCGTGGTCGGCTACGACCCGGGCGAAAGTGCGCGCCAGCGCGCTGCAGAGGCCGGCCTGGAAGTGGTTGATTCGCTGGCCGCCGCCGTGGCCGCGCTGCCGGTGCCGCGCGTGGTGTGGCTGATGGTACCGGCCGGCGAAACCGTCGACCAGACGCTGGGCCAGTTGACCCCGCACCTGGCCGAGGGTGACATCGTCATCGACGGCGGCAACTCCAACTACCAGGACTCGATCCGTCGCGCCAAGGCGCTGGCGGAGGACGATCTGGGCTACGTCGACTGCGGCACCAGCGGCGGCGTGTGGGGCCTGCAGGAAGGCTACAGCCTGATGGTCGGTGGCGAAGCGCCGGTGGTGGAGCAGATCGCACCGCTGCTGCGCACGCTGGCACCGGCAGAAGATCGTGGCTGGGCGCGTGTCGGTCCGTCGGGCGCCGGCCATTTCACCAAGATGGTCCACAACGGCATCGAGTACGGGATGATGCAGGCCTATGCCGAAGGCTTCGCGCTGATGGAGCGCAAGCAGGAGATGGCGCTGGACCTGGCCCAGGTGGCCGAAGTCTGGCGCCACGGCAGCGTGGTGCGTTCGTGGCTGCTGGACCTGAGTACCGAAGCACTCAAGCGCAATCCGTCGCTGGATGGCATCGCGCCATACGTGGAGGATTCCGGCGAAGGCCGCTGGACCGTGGCCGAAGCCATCGCGCTGGACGTGCCGGCACCGGTGATCACGTTGTCGCTGCTGGAACGCCTGCGTTCGCGCGAATCGAATTCGTTCACCGACCGCCTGCTGTCGGCGATGCGCAATGAATTCGGCGGCCACGCCATCAAGAAGTCGTAAGCACTGCGGTGGGGTCAGAGCCCTTCGGCGTTGCCGAAGGGATCCGACCCCGGGCAGATCAGGGTCGGATCCCTTTCCGCAGGAAAGGGTTCTGATCCCATGCAGCCAGTCGAGCATGGCTCGACTCTACAAAAGCCGTCTCCGATCGTTGCCACGTCATCCACGCATGGCGTGGATCTACTGGTCAGTCCAACGCGATCCGCCGCCCTTCGCGCGCGCTGTCCATGCCGGCCTGCAGCAGCCGCATCAACTGCAATGCCTGCATCGGGCTGACCGTCGCTTCGCCGTCGCCGTGCATCGCCGCTGCGAACTGCGCATACAACCGACGATAGTCGCCGGGCAGGTTGTCGACGGTGCTGCGCAGAACATTGTCTTCTGCATCACAGCGCACCAGTTCGCCATGCCGGGGATCGATGCCCCAACCGGGCGCACCCGGCGCTACGCCGCGGCGCAGCTGGGCCTCCTGCACATCCAGGCCGTACTTGATCCAGCTGGCCTTGCTGCCATGCACGCTGAAGTGCGGGGCAGGGGCAGCCACCAGTGAACCGGCATGCACGATGGCGCGATGCCGCGGGTAGTGCAGTACGGCGTGGAAGTAATCGATGCCGGTGCCACCTTGGCGCTGCACGGCCAGATCCGCATCGATGGCGTCGGGCCAGCCGAACAGCACCAGCATCTGGTCCAGCAGGTGCGGGCCGAGGTCGTACCACAGGCCACTGCCTGGCCCGTCCTGTTCGCGCCAACGGTCGCGCACCTGCGGCCGGTAGCGGTCGAAATGCGCATGGCATTCGGCCACCTCGCCCAGCGTGCCTTCGGACAGCAGCGCCTGCAGCGTGAGGAAGTCGGCATCGAAGCGCCGGTTCTGGAACACGGTGGCGATGCGGCCGGCGTCGCGTGCTGCGGCCAGTACCGTTTCCGCTTCGGCCACATCCAGCGCAAAGGGTTTGTCGACCAGCACGTGCTTGCCGGCGGCCAGCGCGGCCATCGCCAGTGGCGCGTGCTGTTCGTTCGGCGTGGCGATCACCACCGCATCCACCGCTGGATCGTCGAACACGTCCTGTGGCGTTGCACGCACGTGTACGTTGCTGAACGTGCGCAGTAACGTGTCGCGCTGCGAGCTGACGATGCTGTGCAGGACCAGGCCGGGCGTGTGCTGGATCAGCGGCGCATGGAAGACGCGGCCGGCGAGGCCGTAGCCGATCAGGGCCAGGTGCAGGTCGGGGCGCATGGCAGAGCTCCGGCAGGGGGGGAAGGGCAGGGTAGACGACGGATGCGGACAGCCCAAAACTGAACCGTTGCCGTTGGAAACGCTTCGATTCACGGCGGCATGACCGCGACGCCACGCCTGCTCTACGTGCGCTTGTCCAGACTGGCAGCACATCCCGAAGGAGAACGACACGATGAGCAATACCACTCGCACGCTGATTGCTTCTGCCCTGACGCTGGGCCTGGCACTGTCCTCCTCGGCCGCCTTCGCCAAGGACCCGGCCGCGAAGAGCCCGCCGACCACCAGCGCACATCCGGCTACCCATGCGGATCGCCATGATTCCAACGAACCGGTGACCGACAGCTGGATCACCACCAAGGTGAAGGCGGACCTGCTGACCAGCAGCAACGTCCCGGGCACCGAAATCAAGGTGGAAACGGTGAACGGCGTGGTCAGCCTGAGCGGCACCGTGGCCACCCAGGCCGAGAAGGACAAGGCGGTCACCACCGCCAAGGGCATCAAGGGCGTGACCCGCGTCGATGCCGCCGCATTGAAGGTCAGCGCTGCCGCCAAGCGCTGAACCGGTTGGGCGCCCCCGCGTGGGGCGCCCGCTGACCTGTAGCAACTGTCTTGTCAGGCGGAGGCCATCTGGGCCTCCGCGTCACGCTTGCGGGCGTTGAGGATCACCAGCATCTTGCGCATCACCGCGA
>NZ_JAXBQT020000027.1:0-36345 GCF_047520755.2 Stenotrophomonas sp. FR010
GGGCGCTTGCGAAGCAGTGCTTCGCAAGCAAAGCGCCCTCACCCCTGGGGGCTCGATGGCGCCATCCATGGCGCCAACGGTCCTGCAAACCCACACCGCCCCGCCTTCGACAGTTTCCCGCGATCCGCAGTAGATCCACGTCATGCGTGGATGGGGTTGCTCAGTTGCAGTTGACCTTCGGCGCCAGCGCCCTGGTCCAGATCGCATAGCCGGCCGGGGTCATGTGCAGCATATCCTCGCGGAACAGCGTCGCGTCCGGCTGGCCATCGGCGCCGAGCATCGGCGTGTAGATGTCGGTGAAGCCGGTATTGGGCAGCCTCGCCAGTGCAGCCTTGATCAGCGTGTTGGCTTCGTTGATCGCCGGCAGCAGGTGCGCGCGCGACGGGCTCGGCTTGATCGACAGGTACTCCACCCTGGTCTTCGGCAGGTCGCGATGCACGCGCTGCACGAAGGCGACCACGTCGTCGCGCACCTGCACGGGGCTGCGACCGCTGTTGAGGTCGTTGTCGCCCGCGTAGAAGAACACCTTGCAGGGCGCATACGGCACCACGATGCGGTCGGCGTACCAGGTGCTGTCGCGCACTTCCGAGCCGCCGAAGCCGCGGTTGAACACTGGCTGGCCAGGGAAGTCGGTGGCCAGGCTTTCCCAGAAGCGGATCGAGGAGCTGCCGATGAACTCGATGCCACCGCGCGGCGGCGGGTTGGACTGGTCGGCGCCGGCGAAGCGGGCCATGTCGCCGGCCCAGGCCACGTTGGAGACCTGTTCTGGCACACGGGGCGACTCGGCCGGGCTCAGCGCCTGGGCCAGCGGTGCGGCAGTCAGCAGGCCCAGCATCAACAGGCAGGTACGGCGACGGGACATCAGGCGCTCCAGCAGGCAAGGGGCATCCATCATAGGAGCATGCCCGGGCCGTTGCTTGCCCCTGGCAGGCCGTTCAGCGGGCCGGCGCGGGCTGCGGTTGGCGGCCTTGTGGCAAAATGGCCGCCATCTGCCTATTCCTGTGCACCCATGATTCCCTGCCGTGCGTCTGAGCGGTCGCTGCGCCGCGCCCCCGTTGCTGGATGTTCCACCCGTGGCTGATCAGTTCGGCCACCTGCCGCGCGGCCCGCGCCGCATCTTCCAGGCCGCCCGCTGGTCCTGGCAGGGCCTGCGCGCTGCCTGGCTGCACGAGTCCTCGTTCCGGCTTGAGGTCTACCTGCTGATCCTGCTGACGCCGATTGCGATCTGGCTGGGCCAGACGCCGGTCGAACGCGCGCTGCTGATCGGCTCGATGCTGCTGGTGCTGGCGATGGAGCTGGCCAACTCGGCCATCGAAGCGGTGATCGAACGCTACGGCAGCGAGATCCATGAGCTGGCCGGCCGCGCCAAGGACATGGGCTCGGCGGCGGTGTTCGTGCTGATGATGAACGTGCTGCTGTGCTGGGCGCTGGTCGTGGTCCCGCATGCAATGGCCGGCAAATACGGCTGATCCCTCATTCCCCCTTGTTGAAGACTTCCCATGTCCCTTGAGTTTCTTGCCGATCCGAATGTCTGGTTGACCCTGTTCACGCTGAGCGCGCTGGAAATCGTGCTCGGCATCGACAACCTGGTGTTCATCTCCATCGCCGTCAGCAAGCTGCCAGAGCACCGCCGCCCGTTCGCGCGTCGGCTCGGCATCGCGGTGGCCTGTATCACCCGTATCGGCCTGCTGGTATCGCTGGCGTACCTGGCGCACATGCAGGCGAACCTGTTCACCGTGGCCGGCATGGGTATTTCCATCCGCGATCTGGTGCTGATCGTTGGTGGCCTGTTCCTGATCATCAAGGGTTGGATGGAAATCAAGGAAATGATCACCGGTGGCGAGGATGAAGATCCGAGCACGACCAAGACCTCGGCCGTGTTCGGCTACGTGATCGCGCAGATCGCGGTCATCGACATCGTGTTCTCGCTGGACTCGGTGATCACCGCGGTCGGCATCGCTGACCACGTGCCGGTGATGGTCGCCGCGATCCTGCTGTCGGTGGCGGTGATGCTGCTGGCCGCCAACCCGCTGGGCCGCTTCATCGACGCCAACCCGACCGTGAAGATGCTGGCGCTGGCCTTCATCCTGCTGATCGGTGCGGTGCTGATCCTGGATGGCCTGGACGTGCACATTCCCAAGCCCTACATCTACGCCGCGATGGGCTTCTCGGTGCTGGTGGAGTGGCTGAACCTGCTGATGCGCCGCCGCGCCCGCGAACACCACGTGCCGGGTGCCGGCGACTGGTAAGCGCATGACCCGAACCCCCGGCCAACGCCGGGGGTTCTTCGTTCTGCCTTGTAGAGCCGAGCCCGTGCTCGGCTGACCGGCAGGAAGCAGCCGAGCATGGGCTCGGCTCAACACCGGAACTGCGGTTTTTGCACTTGTGGCTGCGTTCCGGCCTCCACTTGTGAACGAGGATCAACAGTGTTTTCCCGGGGCGAGGCTTAATCCGGCGCAGCAAAGCGCGCAGGCTACGCACTCCCGATTCCCGCCCCCCAGGACTCCCCCATGAATTCCAGAGCCGCCTTGCTGGCGCTTGCCGTTGGCGCCTTCGCCATCGGAACCACCGAGTTTGCCCCGATGGGCCTGTTGCCGGTCATCGCCGACGGCGTCGGCGTTGGCATCCCCACTGCGGGCATGCTGATCACCGCCTATGCCGTGGGCGTGATGCTGGGCGCGCCGGTGATGACCCTGCTGATGGGGCGTTTCGGCAAGCGCACCGCGCTGATGCTGCTGATGTCGATCTTCGTGGTCGGCAACCTGCTGTCCGCGCTGGCGCCGAACTACGGGCTGCTGCTGCTGTCGCGCCTGGTCACCAGCCTCAACCACGGTGCCTTCTTCGGCATCGGTGCGGTGGTCGCCGCCAGCCTGGTGCCAAAGGAAAAGCAGGCTGCTGCCGTGGCCACCATGTTCATGGGCCTGACCATTGCCAACATCGGTGGCGTGCCGCTGGCGACCTGGGTCGGCCAGCAGCTGGGCTGGCGCCTGTCCTTCGCCGGTACTGCGGCGTTGGGCCTGATCGCGATCACTGCGTTGGGTTTTGCGCTGCCGGCGTCTGCGCCGGGACCGCGCCCGGACGTGCGCCGCGAACTGAAGGCGATCCTGCAGCCGCAGGTGCTGCTGGCCATGGCCACCACCGTGCTTGGTGCGGGTGCGATGTTCACGCTGTACACCTACGTCGCACCGGTGCTGACCGAGTTGACCGGCGCCTCCAATGCCTTCATCGCGGTGTCGCTGGCCCTGATCGGCATCGGCTTCACCCTCGGCAACGGCATCGGTGGGCGCATGGCTGACTGGTCGCTCGATGGCGCCACCCGTATCCTGCTGGCTGCCCTGGCGGTGCTGATGTTCGTGCTGCCGCTGGCCTTCATGAGCCACGCCACCGCGGCGCTGGGTGTACTGCTGTTCGGTGCGGCGACCTTCGCCCTCGTGCCGCCGCTGCAGATCCGGGTGATGCAGGTGGCCAGCGAGGCGCCGGGCCTGGCGTCGTCGATCAACGTGGGTGCGTTCAACCTCGGCAATGCGGTGGGTGCCGCGCTGGGTGGTGCGGTGATCAGCTCGGGCCTGGGCTACGCCGCGATTCCGGTGGCCGGTGGCCTGCTGGCGGCATCGGGCCTGCTGCTGGCATGGCTTGGGCGTCCCCGCACTGCGGTGGTCGAGGCCTGCTGAGGGGTGTTGGATTCCGGCAGGGCTTGCAGCCCTGCACCCGCTAAAGGCGAAGGCAACCGCCGAAGCAACAGCAACCGCAACAGCCGGCGCTGGTTTTCTGAGGGTTGGGCGGGGCGGTGTGGGTTGGCAGGACACGCCGTGAACCCATCCATGGGGGCTCGATGGCGCCATCCATGGCGCCAACGGTCCTGCCAACCCACACCGCCCCGCCTCCGACAGATTGCCGCGATCGGTCGGAACGGCGTTCTGCTTTGGTAGGTGTCGACCTTGGTCGACACGAATGCCTGAAGAACCGGCTTTTGCTTTTGATTTTTCTTTTGATCTTCCCGCGGTGCGCAGGAAATTGTCCGTGGCCGGGAGGGTGGGTCGGCTGGGGGCGTGAGCCGCATGGATGCGGCGACCGAGCTTACATGGACGTACTTGCAGCGGCCCCCAGTCGACCCACCCTCCCGGCCCACCCCGAGCTGGCTGGACCACACCGCGGAGGGGGCAGCGCCCGATGGCCGGTCTTTCACCCGAACCATGGCATGCTCTGCGCCAAGTCCACCCGGAACCTCCGCCATGCGCCTGTTCACCCGTGTCCTGCCCCTGATGCTGCTGGCCTCCCTGTTGTCCGGCTGCGGCTACAACGCCATCCAGCAGAAGGACGAGGCGGTCAAGGCCAGCTGGTCCGAAGTGCTCAACCAGTACAAGCGCCGCGCCGACCTGGTGCCCAACCTGGTGCAGACCGTCAAAGGTTTCGCCAGCCAGGAAGAGCGCGTGCTGACCGAAGTCACCAACGCCCGCTCGCGTGTCGGCCAGATCAACGTCAACGCCGATGACGAAGCCTCGCTCAAGCAGTTCCAGCAGGCCCAGGGCGAACTGGGTAGCGCGCTGTCGCGGCTGCTGGTGGTCACCGAGAACTACCCGGTGCTGAAGTCGGACCAGAACTTCCGCGACCTGCAGGCCCAGCTGGAAGGCACCGAGAACCGCATCACCGTTGCCCGCGGCCGCTACATCCAGCAGGTGCAGGACTACAACACCTACATCCGCTCGTTCCCGCAGGTGATCACCGCCAAGATCTTCGGCTACAAGACCAAGCCGAACTTCACTGTGGAGAACGAGGCGCAGATCTCCAACGCACCGGCGGTGGATTTCGGCAACGCGCCGCAGCAGCAGCCGGCACCGCAGCCGGGCCACTGACCGATGCGCCTGGCCACCGCGCTGCTGGCTCTGCTGCTGTGGCTGCCGCTGGCAGCGCAGGCTCAGCAGCTGGCGCCGATTCCGGCGCTGGATTCGCCGGTGGTCGACACCACCGGCACGCTGGATGCCGCGCAGAAGCAGGCACTGCTGCACCAGGCGCTGGACCTGCAACAGCGCAAGGGCAGCCAGCTGCAGGTGCTGGTGGTACCCACCACCCAGCCGGAGGACATCGCGCAGTACACCACGCGGGTCTTCGACCAGTGGCAGATCGGCCGCAAGGGCGTGGATGACGGCGTGCTGCTGGTGGTGGCCAAGGACGACCGGCGCGTGCGGATCGAGCCGGGTTACGGTCTTGAAGGCGCGATTCCCGATGCCATCGCCAACCGGGTCATCCAGGAATACCTGGTGCCGCGTTTCCGCGCCGGCGACTACGCCGGGGGCATCACCGATGCCACCGCCGTGCTGGTCAAGCTGATCGATGGCGAAACGCTGCCGGCACCGGTCAGTGGTCATCGTGGGCGCGAGCCGGGTGGCGGCGGCGATACCTGGTTTCTGGCGCTGTTCATCGGTGTGTTCGCCGGCAGCATCCTGCGCGGCGTGTTCGCGCGCGTGCCGCGCCCGCTGCGTGGCCTGCTCGGCGGCGCTGGCGCAGCCGTGGCGGCGTTCCTGTTCACCTCCACCCTGCTGGCCAGTGGCCTGGCCGGCGTGGTTGGCCTGATCGTGGCGATGCTGTCCGGTCATCCGGGGCGCTTTGCCGGCGGTGGTGGCTGGGGCGGTGGCAGCTGGGGCGGGGGAGGCGGCTTCGGCGGTGGTGGTGGATTCGGCGGTGGTGGCGGCTGGGGCGGCGGCGGTGGCCGTTCCGGTGGCGGTGGCGCTTCGGGAGGCTGGTGATGATCCAACGTCTGTTCCGTCATGTATGTTCGCCGTCGGTACGTCGCGCGTTCCCGCCAGCCACGCTGCAGGCGATCACCGAGGCCATCGCGGCCGGTGAGCAGCGCCACGGCGGTCAGGTGATGTTTGCGGTGGAGGCTGATCTGCCGCTGGCCGCGTTGTGGCACAAGGTCACCCCGAGGCAGGCCGCCGAGCATGCCTTCGCACGCCTGCGCACCTGGGACACCGCCCACAACAACGGCGTGCTGATCTACCTGCTGCTGGCCGACCATGCCATCGAGATCGTCGCCGACCGCGGCCTGCATGGCCGGGTCAGCCCGGCGCAGTGGCAGCGGGTCTGCACCCATCTGCGCGAGGGCCTGCGTGGTTCCAATCCGGTGGAAGCGCTGCAGGATGCCATCGACGAGGTCTCCAGCCTGATCGAAGGGCACTTTCCGGCCTCGACGCGGTCGAACGATGACGCGTTGCCGAACTCGCCCCAGCTCCTTGGTTGAGCCGGGGCGGCACTGGCCCGAGAATAGGCGTTCAACCGCAAGGCACCTTCCATGATCTATTTCCACGACATCGACCCCATCGCCCTCTCGCTGGGGCCGATCAAGGTGCACTGGTACGGCATCATGTACCTGCTCGGCTTCACTGCGGCCTGGCTGCTGGGCCGCACGCGCATCGCCGCCGGGCGCCTGCCGGGCGTCGATGCCAACGGCTTCTCCGACCTGTTGTTCTACGCCATGCTCGGCGTGGTGCTGGGCGGCCGCATCGGCTACATGCTGTTCTACGCGCTGGGGGATTTCCTGCACAACCCGCTGCTGCTGTTCAAGGTGTGGGACGGCGGCATGAGCTTCCATGGCGGCCTGCTGGGCGTGCTGGGTGCCTGCTGGTGGTGGTCGCGCAAACACGCGCTGCACTTCTTCGACACCATGGATTTCATGGCGCCGCTGGTACCGCTGGGCCTGGGTTTTGGTCGCATCGGCAACTTCATCGGCGCCGAGCTGTGGGGCAAGTACACCGACGGCACTTGGGGCGTGGTGTTCCCGTCGGGCCTGCCGGCGCCGCTGAACCAGTTGGACCACGCGACCCTGCAGGCGCAGTTCGCCACCGGCGCGCTGAACCAGTTCGCCCGCCATCCCTCGCAGCTGTATGAAGCGTTCCTGGAAGGCCTGGTGATGTTCGTGGTGCTGTGGACGGTGTCGGCCAAGCCGCGCCACCGTTACCTGGTCGGCGGCCTGTTCGCGCTGATGTACGGCCTGTTCCGCTTCGCGGTGGAGTTCGTGCGCATGCCCGACAACGGCGTCTATGTGGCCTTCGACTGGCTGACCCGTGGTCAGATCCTCAGCCTGCCGCTCATCGCCTTCGGCCTGGTGCTGCTGGCGATGTCGCGCCGCGCGCCGGTACTGCAGCCGCAGCTGCCGGTGGCTGCCGAGGGCAAGGCATGAAGGCTTACCTGGACCTGCTCTCGCACGTGCTCGAGCACGGCGCCGAGAAGAGCGACCGCACCGGCACCGGTACCCGCAGCGTGTTCGGCTGGCAGATGCGCTTCGACCTCAATGAAGGTTTCCCGCTGGTCACCACCAAGAAACTGCACCTGCGCTCGATCATCCATGAGCTGCTGTGGTTCCTGAAGGGCGATACCAACATCGGCTACCTGAAGGACAACCAGGTACGCATCTGGGACGAGTGGGCCGACGAGAACGGCGATCTCGGCCCGGTCTACGGCAAGCAGTGGCGCAGCTGGGCCACCGCCGATGGCCGCGAGATCGACCAGATGCAGTGGCTGGTGGACGAGATCAAGCGCAACCCCGATTCGCGCCGGCTGGTGGTCAGCGCCTGGAACGTGGGCGAGCTTTCGCAGATGGCGCTGATGCCGTGCCACAACCTGTTCCAGTTCTACGTGGTGGACGGCAAGCTCAGCTGCCAGCTGTACCAGCGCAGCGGCGACATCTTCCTAGGCGTGCCGTTCAACATCGCCAGCTATGCGCTGCTGACCCACATGGTGGCGCAGGCCACCGGCCTGGGCGTGGGCCACTTCGTGCACACGCTGGGTGACGCGCACCTGTACTCGAACCACTTCGAGCAGGCGCGTGAGCAGCTTTCGCGTGAACCGCGCGCGCTGCCGACGCTGTGGTTGAACCCGGAGGTGACCGACCTGTTCGGTTTCCGGTTCGACGACATCCGCATCGACGGCTATGACCCGCACCCGGCGATCAAGGCGCCGGTGGCGGTGTGAGTGCCATGAAGCTCTCGATGATCGTGGCGCTGGACCGCAACCGTGGCATCGGCCAGGGCAATGCGATGCCCTGGCACCTGCCGGATGATTTCAAGCACTTCAAGGCGCTCACCCTGGGCAAGCCGATCCTGATGGGGCGCAAGACGGCCGAGTCGATCGGCCGCGTACTGCCGGGGCGCACCAACCTGGTGCTGACCCGCAGCGGCCAGGTGCCGTTCGTGGGCATGCGCGCGGTGGCGTCGCTGGACGAGGCGAAGGTGATTGCCGAAGGCGAGGGCGCCAGCGAGCTGTGCATCATCGGCGGCGGCGAGATCTTCCACCAGCTGCTGGACCAGGCCAGCGACCTGTACCTGACCTGGGTCGATGCCGAAGTCCCCGCCGACACCCATTTCCCCGAGGTGGCCGTGCAGGACTGGCGGGAAGTGAGCAGCGAGCCGCATCCGGCCGATGACCGCCACGCCTATGCGTTCCGCTTCGTGCATTACGTGCGCCGCTGAGGATGGGTTTTTGTAGAGCCGAGCCATGCTCGGCTGCTGTTGCCTGATACCTCCCGTAGCCGGGCATGGCCCGGCTCTACAGGGGCCTACGGCATCCGGTAATGCCCGATGATCGCGTGCTGGAACAGCAGGTTTTCTTCACGCGTGCCGCGCGCGATGTTGTGCAGCACCAGCGGTGTGCCATTGGCCAGCCTCCGGTCGGAGACGATGCCGACATGCAGCAGACCGTTGCCGTTGAGCTTCCAGGCCACGATGTCACCGGCCGCATAGTCGGTGGCGAGGGCGGTGATCGGTTGCTGCCAGCCCTGCCGTTCGAACCAGCGCATCAGGTTCGGCACACGTCGATGATCAATGTTGCGGTCCGGCCGTGACAGGCCCCAGATCGCGGGATACGTGCTGAAGTTGCCGCGCATGTCTTCATGCACGCGCGCCTGCAGGTCCAGGCCCTGGCTGCGCAGGGCGCGCACCACCACGTCGGTGCACACGCCGCGATCAAGCGGGACGTCGCCGCCGGGATAGGACAGGACCTGGTAGGCGGGATCGTAACGGGTGGTGACGCCGATCTGCGCGCGCGCGGCAGCCACCAGTGGCGGCGAAGGCGCCTGTGGCTGCGACGGCGTGGGGGCGGCGTTTCCGCCGCCGGTGGGAGCCGGGGCCGAAGCAGGCTGACAGCCGCTGGCCAGGGCCAGCGTCAGCAGCAGCACCCTCCATGGTGCCCTGCCGCGTCGCGTCATGCCTGCGGCGCGGCGCCGTTGCTGTGGGGTCCACCGGAGCCTCCACCGCCACCACCTCGACGGCGGCGACGGCGCGGACCACGGTTGCCCGGGTTGGCAGCAGCGGCGTTGCCGCCGCCCGGTTCCTTGCCCTGCACCGCAGCGGCGGGGCGCTCGTGCGCCGGTCGCGCCGGCGGGCGGGCGTGGGGTACGGGTGCCGGTACATCGCGGCCCGGCAACTGCACCACGCGCAGCTCGTCGGTATCGAGCTGGATCGCGGTCAGCTTGCCGCCCCAGACTGCGCCGGTGTCGATGGCGTGCACGCCCTGGGTGATGGTCAGGCCCAGCGCCGACCAGTGGCCGCAGACGATCTTGAGGTCGCGCTCGACCCGGCCCGGTACTTCGAACCAGGGGTAGAGTCCCTGTTCCTGCGTGCCAGGGGTGCCCTTGTCCTCGATGCCGATGCGCCCGCGCGGGGTGCAATAGCGCATGCGGGTGAGCACGTTGATGATCGCACGCGAACGGTCGTAGCCGGACAGGTTCGGCGCCCAGCTTGGCTTGTCGCCGTACATGTTGCGGAACAGCTTGCGGTAGCCGGCGCCGTGCAGCTGCACCTCGACTTCGGCGGCGTGCTTCTCTGCCATCTGCGTGGTCCACTTCGGCGCCAGGCCGGCGTGCACCATCATCCAGCCCAGCTCGCGATCCACATGCACCAGCTTCTGCAGGCGCAGCCAGTCCAGCAGTTCGTCGCGGTCCTCGGCCTGTACGATGCGCAGCAGGTCCGGGTTGACCTTGCGCTGCTCCTCTTCGGTGCGTGCACCGACGGCCAGCAGCGAAAGATCATGGTTGCCCAGCACCACCACGCTGTGCTCGCGCAGCGAATGCACCAGCCGCAGCGTCTCCAGCGACTGGCCACCACGGTTGACCAGGTCGCCGCAGAACCACAGGGTGTCCTGCGCCGGGTCGAAGCGGATCTTCTCCAGCAACCGCTGGGTAACGTCGTAGCAGCCCTGCAGGTCGCCGATCGCCCACACACTCATCGTTCGGCCTCCGTGTCAGTGCAGGGTACGCGGCACGGCCAGCACGAACGGTGCGACCGGCGCGGCAAATTCGGTGCCATCGTCGGCGACCATGTCGTAGTGCCCCTGCATGGTCCCGTGATCGGTCCCCAGCATGACACCGGACGTGTAACGGAAGTCTTCACCGGGGCGCAGCCGCGGCTGCTCGCCGATCACCCCGTCGCCATCGACATGCTCGACACGGCCATTGGCATCGGTGATGCGCCAGTGGCGTGCGACCAGGCGTGCGGCGACCCGCCCCTGGTTGTGGATGCGGATCGTGTAGGCGAACGCAAAGCGACCGTCTTCCGGCGCGGATTGATCGTCGAGGAAGCGCGGCGCGACTTCGACGGAGATGGCGTAAACGTCAGCGTCTTCCATACCGGCAGTGTAATCAGGAGGCATTGGCCAAAGCGATGAATTCGGCCACGTCCAGCTGTTCGGCGCGGGCATCGGGACGCACGCCGGCGGCAACGAACTGTTCGGCGGACACCACGTTGTTCAGGGCGTTGCGCAGGGTCTTGCGGCGCTGCCCGAAGGCGGCCTTGACCACCTCGGCGAAGCGCGTGTGGTCGTTGATGCTGATCGAGGCCGGGTCACGCGGCACCAGCCGCACCACGGCCGAATCGACCTTCGGCGGCGGCCGGAACGCGCCCGGCGGCACCACGAACAGCGAGGTCACCTGGCAGTAGGCCTGCAGCATCACGCTGAGGCGGCCATACACCTTGCTGCCGGGGCCGGCGGCCATGCGGTCGACCACCTCCTTCTGCAGCATGAAGTGCATGTCGCGGATCACTGCGGCATGCTCCAGCGCATGGAACAGGATCGGCGAGGAGATGTTGTAGGGCAGGTTGCCGACCAGGCGGATCGGCTGGCCATTGGCCAGTTCGGTGAAGTCCACGCGCAGCACGTCGCGATGGACGATGGTCAGCTCACCCAGCGGCTCGGCGGCGGCGGTCAGCGGCGCGATCAGGTCGCGGTCGAACTCGATCACCGTCAGCTTCGGGTGCACGCGCAGCAGCGGCAGGGTGATGGCGCCCTGGCCTGGACCAATTTCAACCAGGCGGTCGCCATCTTTCGGGTTGACCGCCATCACGATCTTGTCGATGTAGTGGCGATCGGCCAGGAAATGCTGGCCAAGCTGCTTCTTGGCCGGTGCGGTGAACACCGGGCCGGAGGGGGAATGCGGGGAATTCATGCGCTCAGTGTACGTTGCCGCGCCAGCTGCGCACACAGCGTCGTTGCCGCCTGCAGGCTGGAAGGATCGGCGATGCCGCGGCCGGCCAGGTCCAGCGCGGTGCCATGGTCGACCGCCACGCGCGGGTAGGGCAGGCCCAGGGTCAGGTTCACCGCCTGCTCGAAGCCGGAATACTTCAGCACCGGCAGGCCCTGGTCGTGGTACATCGCCAGCACGGTGTCGAAGCCGGCCAGCTTGGCCGGCAGGAAGGCGGTGTCGGCCGGCAGCGGGCCGACCAGGTCCATGCCCTCCGCGCGCAGGCGCTGCAGCAGGGGGATGACCAGGTCCAGTTCCTCGCGTCCCAGATGGCCGTCTTCGCCGGCATGCGGGTTCAGCCCGAGCACCGCGATGCGCGGCGCAGGCAGGCCGAACTCGCGGCGCAGCGCGGCATGCACCGTACGCAGGGTGTGTTCCAGGCTGGGCGCGGTGATCGCATCGGCCACCTCACGCAGCGGCAGGTGGGTGGTGGCCAGGGCCACGCGGACAATGTGATTGGCCAGCATCATCACCACCTTCACTCCGGCCTGGTCGGCCAGCAGTTCAGTGGTGCCACTGTAGGCAATGCCGCCTTCGTTGATGACCGCCTTGTGCACCGGGCCGGTCACCACACCGTGCAGCTCACCGGACAGGCAGGCCTGGCCGGCGCCGAGCAGGGCACCGATGACCGCGCTGGCGTTGGCCGGATCGGCCTGGCCGAAGTGGCTGGGCGCCGCGTTGCGGACGGCGCGCAGGCGCAGATCGCCCGGGACGCGTGCTTCGGCGTCCTCGGGCAGCAGTTGCAGGGGCAGGTTCAGCGCGGCCGCGGCCGCGCGCAGGGTGTCCGCGTCGGCGAAGGCCAGCAGCCGGCAATCTTCACGCGGCTGCTGGACGAGGCGGACACACAGCTCCGGGCCGATCCCGGCGGGCTCGCCCGGTACCAGAGCGAGCTCGGGGCGCATCGGTCAGGACTGCGGCGGAGTGGCGGTGTTTTCCGCGCGGTCGCCGCTGCGGAAACTGACGTAGGCTTCGCCACGCAGTTCCTGCAGGAAGCGGTTGTACTCGTCTTCCAGCTTGCGACGGCCGATGGTCTCGCGGACCTGGGCACGCTGGTTGTCGGTGGTCACGTCGGTCTGGCGGGTCGCCACGCGCTGCACGATGTGCCAACCGGCGTCGGTGCGGAACGGCTGGCTGACGCCACCATCCTGCAGGCCACTCACCTGCTGGCCGAAGGCCGGACCGAACGCGTCAGCCGGGAACCAGCCGAGATCACCGCCCTGGCCCTTGCTGTTGTTGTCCTCGGAGGACTCCCTGGCAACGGTCTGGAAGTCGGCGCCGCCAGCAATGCGGGCGCGCAGGGTATCGATCTTGGCCTTGGCAGCGGCATCGGTCTGGTTGTCGTCCACGCGGACCAGGATGTGGCGGCCGTGGTACTCGGTGACCGTCTGCTCACCGGCGGCGGAACTGCTGTCACGCACTTCCACCAGCTTCAGCAGCTGGAAGCCGCTCGGGCCGCGGATCGGGCCGACCACCTCGCCCGGCTTCATCTTTTCCATCAACTGGGCAAAGGCCTGCGGGATTTCATCCAGGCTGCGCCAGCCCAGATCGCCGCCTTCCAGTGCGTTCGGGCTGTCCGAATAGCGCACGGCCGCCGCGTTGAAGTCCAGCTCGCCCTTGTCCAGCAGGGCCTTCACGCCATCGGCCTTCTTCTGGCCGGTGGCGATCTGGTCGGCGTTGGCACCGTCGGGCAGGGCGATCAGGATGTGCGCCAGGTGGTACTGGTTGCCTACCGTGGCCTGCTGCTTCAGCGCGGCGTCGACTTCACCCTCGCTGACGCTGATGCGGCTCTGCGCGAAGCTCTGGCGCAGGCGCTGCACGGTGATCTCGTCACGCACCGACGCACGGAAATCGTTGAAATCGATACCGTCATGGGCCAGGCGCTGGCGCAGCGCGTCCAGGTTCGAACCGTTCTGCTGGGCAATGGCGTTCATCGCCTGGTTCAGCTCCTGGTCGCTGACACGGATCCCGCTGCCCTGGGCGCGGGCCACCTGCAGCTTGACCAGCACCAGGCGTTCGAGCACCTGGCGGCTGAGCACGTCTTCCGGCGGAAGCTGGTTTTCGCGGCCAGCGTACTGCGCCTTGATGTTGGCGATCGCACGCTGGAGCTCGCTCTGCAGGATCACGTCCTCATCGACGACGGCAGCGATGCGGTCAAGCGGCTGCGCCTCCTGGGCAAGTACCTGCAGGGGGGCGGACACGCTGGACACCGCCAGCAGCGAGGCGAGAAGAACGGGGAAGCGCTTGGTCATGGGATCAGGTTCGGATCGTAGTCATCCCGGGTCGCCCCGGTGTTGCTCGGCGGCACGAGATAGAGGTCGTCGCGGTTGTAGCCGAGGATAGCACGGCGCAGGGTACGGTCCGTGTCCTGCCCCAGGGAGCTCAGGCCCTTGAGCACGAACTCCAGCTGGATGGCGTTGTTCATCTCGCCTTCGCGGTTGCGGACGTAACGGCGGGCGACCGCACGCACGGCCAGGCAGCAGCTGTCCCACTGGACGCCGGCGATGATTTCCAGCGGTTCCTTGTCCTGCAGCGAGTAGTAGTAGCGACCGACCAGGCTCCAGCGCGCATTCAGCGGGTACAGGAACGACAGGTCGGCCTGTTCCAGCAGGGTACGGTCGTGCTTATTGGCGGTGGCCGGGGCGCCCGAGTTGATGCGGTAGCGGTAGCTCAGGTTGATCACGCCATCGTTGGGCATCAGGTAGCGGGCACGGACGCTGGCCAGATCCTCGCGCTTGTACTTCGGGTCCCACTGATAGGTGGCACCCAAGGTCCAGCGGTCGTTGATCATGTAGTTGCCGTCGGCGATCCACGCCGACTTGCCCTTTTCCACCGGCGCGCCGCCCGGAGTGACGGTCACCCGCGACTCGTCGAAATACTGGATCTGGCCGATCGAAGCCGAGAACCGTTCCTTGCCGGTGGTCTGGTCGATGAACCGGGTACTCAGTGCCAAGGTCAGCTGATTGGCATCGTTCTGGCGGTCGGCGCCGGTGTAGCGCGAGTCGCGGAACAGCTGGCCCCAGCTGAAGGTGAAGTCACGGGTATCGAAGATCGGCAGCTCGTCCTGGTTGCGGTACGGCGTGCGCAGGTAGAACAGGCGCGGTTCCAGCGTGTGCAGGAATGACTTGCCGCCGATGGTGGTCTCGCGATCGAAGAACAGGCCGGCGTCGATGCTGCCGATCGGCAGGCTGCGGCTGGGCGATTTGTTGCCGCGCAGCTGCTCCGGCGTGGCGGTGTTCGGGTCGATGCCCTGCGAGGCCAGCACGTTGCGGCGGACGCTGTCAGCGAGGCCCTGGTCCAGGTCGTAGCCGGTGTAGCGGTAGGCCAGGGTCGGGGTGACGTACCAGGCCGCGCCACTGATCGGGAACGACACGTACGGCTTCACGTCCAGGCGCGAGCCGCCGTACATGCGCTGGGTCTGGCCGTTGCGCGTGTACTGCAGGTCGGGCCCCGCATCGGCGCCGTACTTGAAGTTGATGTCGTCGTGGGTGAAGCGCACGGCTTCGGCATAGATGCCGGTTTCCAGCCACGGCAGGACCGGCTTGTCCCAGTTGAGGTACAGGCGCGGCTGGCGGTTGTACGGCAGCGCGCTTTCATTGAGCGTGTAGTCGGTCAGCTGCCAGCGGTCGGCCATGATGCCGGCCGTCCAGTTCCGGCCGGTGCCGTACAGGCCCACGGTGCTCTGCAGGTTCGAGGCAGTCACCCCGACCAGGCGGTTGGCGAAGTCCTCGACATAGCGCTCGTCGCTGACCCAGGCCAGGTTGGCGCGGGCCTGCCAGTGGCTGTCCACGTTGTGGTAACCGCTGAACATCACCCGGCCGCGGTCGCGGTCGCGCAGCTTGTCGTTGGGCATGAACGCGGTCAGCAGTTCACCGCGGCCGCCGTTGTAGAGATAGCGGAACTCGTTGTCGAGCATCAGGCCGCGCCGGCTCATGTAGCGCGGGGTCAACGTGTCGTCGTAGTTCGGCGCCAGGTTGAAGTAGATCGGCTGTGCGTAGTCGAATCCGTTGCGCCCGGACATGCCCAGCTGCGGGAACAGCAGGCCGGTCTTGCGGCGGTCATCGATCGGGAACTTGAAGTACGGCGCCCACAGCACCGGCACCTTGCCGATCCGCAGCACGGCGTTGCGGGCGGTGCCGAAGCCCTCGTCGTTGTCCACTTCGATCTGCGGCGCCGACAGTTTCCACACCGGCTGTGACGGGTCGCAGGTGGTGTAGGTGGAGCGGTGCATCTGGCCGACCGCGCCCTGCAGGTCGACCGACTCGGCATCGCCGTTGCCGCGGCGCGACACCAGCTGGTACTTGATGTCGGTGATCTTGTGGGTGTCGCTTTCCTGGTTGCCCTCGGCGCGCTTGGCGACCATGCGGATCGAGGAGTCCTGGTAGCGGACATTGCCGTCGGCGATGTAGTTGCCGCTCTCGGTATCGAAGCTGAGCTTGTCGGTGCCGACGAACTGGTCGCCGCGGCGCAGGGCCACGTTGCCTTCGTACTGCGGCACGGTGGTCGTGCCCAGCAGCTGGTCACCCTCGATGTCGGTCGGCTGCTGCTCGCGCGCAGCGCTGGCGGCGGCCTTGTCCTGCCCCGGGACCGGGGTGGGGGCATCGGTGAACGCGGGAATCACGTCGGTAGCCGGGCACAGGCCCCAGTTGAGCGGCTTTTCATCGGCCATTGCCGGCAGGCAGATGGCGATGCTCAGAGGCAGGGGAAGCAGGCGGAGGGCTCGGCGCACGCGGTTCGGATTCGGGCGAAAACGGACGGTAGCTTGCCCCATCCCTTGCATAGGGGCAATGAAGGACGCCGGAGCCTGCCGGCTCGGGTTCATCCGGAGACGCTGCCGGGAGGGGGCAGCAGCAGGGCCCGGACATGGGCCACGCTGCACTCGGCAAGGGCCTGCAGGTCATAGCCGCCTTCCAGCATCGAGACCACCCGGCCGGCCGCATGGCGGCGCGCCAGCGCATGCAGTTCCCGGGTGATCCAGGCGAAATCGTCGGTTTCCAGCATCAGGTCGGCCTGCGGGTCGCGCAGGTGGGCATCGAAGCCGGCCGAGATCAGCAGCAGCTGCGGGCGGAAGTCGTCGATGGCCGGCAGCATCTCGTCGGCCCACACGTTGCGGAAGCGGAAACCGCCACTGCCGGGGGGCAGCAGGATGTTCATCAGGTTGCCGGCACCGCGGTCGCGGCGCAGGCCCGAATTGGGGAACAGCCCGGCTTGGTGGGTGCTGTAGTAGGAGACCCGGGCGTCGTGCTGGAAGATGTCCTGGGTGCCGTTGCCATGGTGGACATCGAAATCGACCACCGCGATCCGCTCCAGCCCATGGCGGTCGCGGGCATGGGCCGCGGCAATGGCAATGTTGTTGAGCAGGCAGAAGCCCATCGCGGTGCTGCTGGTGGCGTGGTGGCCCGGGGGCCGCACCGCGCAGAAGGCCAGCGGGTCCTCGCCCAGCATCACCGCATCGACTGCGGCGACGCCGGCACCGGCGGCGTGCACGGCGGCGCTGGCCGAGCCCGGCGAGGTCCAGGTGTCCATGTCCAGCTGGCGCAGCGGTGCGGTCTGCGGCTGCAGCACGAAGTCGAGCAGGGCGCTGTCGTGGACCCGGGTCAGTTCGCCGAACTTCGCCGGCGGCGCCTCGCGCCAGTCCAGCTGGCCGGGGAAGGCGGTGTGCAGCGCGTCCAGCACCTGCTGCAGCCGTTGCGGGCATTCGGGATGGCCGGGACCGGGGTCATGCAGCAGGCAGGACGGGTGGGAATAGACCAGCATCGTGCCGACTCAGCGCTGGCGCTGCTGTGGCTGCCACAGCGCTTCGCCATGGCCGTCGGCGCGGGCCAGCACCCGGGCCAGCACGAACAGCAGGTCCGACAGCCGGTTAAGGTATTGCAGCGCCTCGCTGCGGACGGCCTCGTGGCGGGCCAGGGTGACCGTCTCGCGCTCGGCGCGGCGGACGATGGTGCGGGCCAGATGGCAGCGCGCGGCAGCTTCGCCGCCGGCCGGCAGGATGAATTCCTTCAGCATCGGGAGGTTGGCGTTGTAATGGTCCAGCTGCTGCTCCAGGGCCGAGACGTCGGCGGCATGGATCGCGGCGTGGCCGGGAATGCACAGCTCGGCGCCCAGATCGAACAGCTGGTGCTGCAGATGCACCACCAGCGCGCGTACATCCTCGGGCAGGGGCGCGGCCAGCAGCAGGCCGAGCGCGGCGTTGGCCTCGTCGACGGTACCGAAGGACGCCACGCGGGCGTCATCCTTGGCCACGCGTTGGCCGTCGCCAAGGCCGGTACTGCCGTCGTCGCCGGTGCGGGTATAGATGCGCGAGAGGCGATGACCCATGGCGCAGCTCAGTGCCGGATGTCGCGGCGGGCCTGCTGGAGCTTCAGTACCTGCTCCACGGCCAGCTGCAATGCCGCCGCCAGCGCCACGTAGATCGCGGTGGTGCGCAGGTAGGGGCCGAACCATTGTGCGTAGTTCTGCGCCCAGCCGGCCAGCGTCGGCTCGGCCACGTTGCGGGTGGTCCAGTAGAAACCGCTCTGCGCCAGCAGGTGGCAGACCGCCACCGAGGCCACCAGCAGCAGCGCACCCTTGGCCAGCACCGGCCAGCGTGCGCCCTGGTAGTTGCGGCCCAGCAGCATGCCGCCGGCCCACAGCGAGAAGTACGCCGGCAGCAGCAGCCAGTAACCCGGCGACACGCAGTAGTGCTGCCAGAAATCCAGGCCGCTGCTGCGGATCACGATCCAGTCCACCAGCACGGCGAACACCATCAGCAGCGGAAACGCCCAGCGTGTCCACGTGGCCAGGTAGAAGCCACCGATGAAGAACACCGCCCAGGAGGCATCGGGGATCGCCGCGAAGTGGTTGACCCGGGTCGCCGCCAGCAACAGCACGAGGACGGACAGGACGAAGGCGCGGTTGGCGGTGGCGGACATGGCAGCGGGCCCGGAGCGGATTCAGGTTTCATTCTAGCCCGCCGCGCCGGTTGGCGCAGGTCGGGTGATGTTGGGTGTTCGGGCAGGGCGAGCGCGTATCATGAACACCATGAGTGAACGACATGACGTGCTGATCGTCGGTGGTGGCCTGGTCGGTGCCAGCCTGGCCATCGCCCTGGACCGCCTGGGCCTCGATGTGGGCCTGCTCGAGGCCAGCCCGGCCCGCGAGCTGCCGGCGGTGTTCGACCAGCGCAACCTCAGTTTTGCCGCTGCCACGGTCAATGCGCTGACCGCGCTGGGGGTCATGCAGAAGCTGGCGATGGCGCCGGGCCCGATCCGCCGCATCCACGTCAGCCGCGCCGGCGATTTCGGCCGGGTGCAGCTGGAGGCTTCCGACTACGACCGGCCGTGGTTCGGCCAGGTGGTGGTGGCGCGGGACTTCGGCCAGGCGCTGGAAGCGCGCCTGCAGGAGCTGCCGCGGCTGCGGCGCTACCGGCCGATGCGTTTCCTGGGCTTGAGCGAGGTGGTCGACGGCTACCGCCAGGTGCGGGTGGCCGACGAGACCGGCGAGCGCGTGCTGCTGGCCCGGCTGGTAGTAGGGGCCGATGGCACGACCAGTGGCGTGCGCGGCGCGCTCGGCATCGAGGTCGACCGCCATGATTTCCAGCAGACCCTGTTCGTCGCCCGCGTGCGCAGCCAGCGTGCGCCGGATGGCACGGCCTGGGAGCGCTTCACCGATACCGGCCCGACCGCCCTGCTGCCGCGCGGTGACCGCCACTTCGGCACCGTGCACGGTGTGGCGCGCGACCAGGCCGATGCGGTGATGGCGCTGGACGATGCGGTTTGGCTGCAACGCCTGCAGAACGCGATCGGCTGGCGCGCAGGCCGGCTGCTCGAATCCGGCCCGCGCAGTGCGTATCCGCTCATCCAGGTGCTGGCGCGCGCGCTGGCCGGAGAGCGCGCGGTGCTGCTCGGCAATGCCGCGCAGACCATCCATCCGCTGGGTGCACAGGGCTTCAACCTGGGCCTGCGCGATGCGCTGACCCTGGCCGAACTGCTGGAGGATGCGCATGAGGATGCCGGCAGCGATGCACTGCTGCAGGCCTATGTCGCGCGCCGCGAAGAGGACCGCCGGCAGACGGTGGCGTTCTCCGGCGGGCTGGCGCGCCTGACCAGCAACCCGGCGCCGCTGATGCGGCCGCTGCGCAGCCTCGGCCTGGTGGCCGCGCAGCGCGCCTCGGTGCAATCGATGCTGGTCGGTGGTGCGATGGGCTTCCGCGGCGAGGTACCGCGGCTGTGCCGTGGAGAAGCGGCATGAGCCGGCGCGCGCGTCTTGATGTGGCCATCGTCGGCGGTGGCGTGGTCGGTGCCGCCTGTGCGCTGGCGCTGGCTGATGCTGGCCTGTCGGTGGCGCTGGTGGAAGGTCGCGAACCGGCGCCGTGGCAGGCCGCACAGCCGGACCTGCGCGTGTTCGCCTTCGCTGCCGACAACGTACAGCTGCTGAACCGCCTGGGCGTGTGGCCGGCGATCGCGCAGGCCCGTGCATGGCCCTATCGGCGCATGCAGGTGTGGGACGCGGCCGGTGGCGAGGATCTGCTGTTCGACGCCGATCGCTTCGGCCGTCGCGAACTGGGCTACATCGTCGAGAACGGGCTGCTGCAGGACCGTCTGTGGTCGGCGCTGCCGGCGGCGGGTGTGCAGCTGCACTGCCCGGCACGAGTGGACGCGCTGGAGCAGGACGAGGACGGCGTGCGCCTGTGCCTGGATGACGGGCGCCGCCTGGAAGCGGCGTTGGCGGTGGCCGCCGACGGTGCCGAATCGACCCTGCGCCAGCTGGCCGGGATCGAGGTTGAAAAGCATGACTACCACCAGCGCGGCGTGGTGGCCTACGTGGACAGCGATCTTCCCAATCAGGCCACGGCCTGGCAGCGCTTTCTGCCAAGCGGGCCGCTGGCGTTGTTGCCGGTGGCCGAACGCCGCAGCTCGATCGTCTGGACCCTGCCCGAGGACGAGGCGGCGCGTGTTCTGGCGCTGGACGAGGACAGCTTCAACCGCGAACTGACCCGCGCCTTCGCGGCACGCCTGGGTGAGCTGCGGTTGGCCTCATCGCGTGCGGCATTCCCGCTGCGCCGCCAGCTGGCCCGTCACTACGTGGCCGGTCGTGTGCTGGCGTTGGGTGACGCGGCGCATGTGGTGCATCCGCTGGCCGGGCAGGGCGTGAACCTGGGGCTGCGTGATGTCGCCGCCCTGCAGCAGTGGCTGGCACCCTCGGCAGAGCGCCGCGGCCAACCGCGGCTGTCGCCGCAGCGCCTGCAGCGCTGGGCACGTGAACGGCGGAGCGACAACCACATCGCCGCCTACAGCTTCGATGCGATCAACCGCCTGTTCTCCAACGACGAAATGCACCTGACCCTGGCCCGGGGCCGTGCGCTGGGCTGCGTCGGCCGATGGCCGCCGCTGGTGCAGGCGTTCTGGAAGCGCGCCGCCGGCGTCTGACCGGAATACAGGCCGCACGACGCGACAGGCGTCGCTGGCGCGTTGCCAACCACGGGACGCCGCTTTGGCAGGTGCCAACCTTGGTTGGCACGCTTCCGGCATCAGTGAACAAAAAAGGGGACGGAGGGGATTAAGTCGTATGTGCACATACGACTTAATCCCCTCCGTCCCCTTTTTCAATCCACCAGCCAGCCGGCGAGGTCGGCACGGTCCAGCTTGCCGCGACGCTTCACGTCCAACGCATTGAACTCATCGGCCAGCGCCGGGTTGGCCTGTGCTTCCTCGCGGCTGATGAAACCGTCGCCATTCACGTCAAGGTCGCTGAAGCGGATGCGGTACTGGCCAACCACGCTGCTGGGTTCCAGCGAGCGCACGGTCACCTGTGCCTCGCCGGCCGACTGCGGAATATCGACGCTGCCGGTGACGCGGCCGGCATCCAGGGGCTGCTGACGGATGGCGCCGCCGGTCGGGCCCAGCGGCTGGCTCTGCGCAGGGGTGGACGGACCATGCTGGGCCATCGCCGGTACCGAAGCCAGCAGGGTGGCCACGAGCACGGCGGAACGGGGAAGGTTCATGACAGGCTCCTTGCCAGAGGGTACCGGGAGCGTACTCCCGGCAACCTGTGCCGCCGATGACGGATCAGCGCAGCGGCGAGGCCAGCACGGTGATCTCTTCACGATCGTGATAGAGCTGCTTGGCGCGCACCACCAGCGGCTTGCCTGCCTGGTCCTGGAACAGGTCCAGGCACAGCCGGGTCTCGTCCCAGCGCTTCTTCATCGGCAGCTTCAGATTGAAGATCGCATGCCTGCACCAGCCCTCGCGGAACCAGGTGGCCATGCGTTCGGCGACGCGGCGCGGCTGCTCGACCATGTCGCAGACCATCCAGTCCAACGGTTGTTCCGGATGCCAGTGGAAGCCATCGGCGCGCAGGTGCTCGACCAGGCCGGTGTCCAGCACGTGCTGGCGCAGCGGACCATTGTCGATGCTCAGCACGTGCATGTGCTGCCGGGTGAGCACCCAGGTCCAGCCACCTGGGGCGGCGCCAAGGTCGGCCGCGCGCATGCCGGGCTTGGCCAGCGTCTCGCGTTCTTCCGGCGTCAGCAGGGTCAGCAGCGCTTCGTCCAGCTTCAGCGCCGAACGCGAAGGCGCTTCGGGCAGCAGCTTCAGGCGCGGAATGCCCAGTGCCCACGGCGCGCTGTCGGCCGGGTCGGCCACGCAGACGAAGGCATGCGTACCGTCGACGAACACCACATGCAGGCGCGGCAGGCGGGTGTTCGGCTTGTCGCTGAGCTTGCCAGCCTTGCGCAGCGCCGGGCGCAGCGCGTTGCCGAAGGCACGCGCCAGCCCGGACAACGGCTTGCCAGCGTCGGAATCGGGATGCTCCACCCACAGGTCGCCGAAGCGCGGCGCATCGGCCAGCACCTCCAGCATCGGCGTGATGCGGTCGGCCGGATCCAGCTGTGGCAGCTCGGCCAGCACCACCAGCTTCTGCCGCGCGAAGATCAGTTCGCGCCAGCGCAGGCGCGGTGCCAGGGCCGCGGCCTCGTCGCACATGAAAAGCACGTAGCCGTCATTACGCTGGGTGCGCGCATAACCGGCGAAACCGGCTTCGCCGGCACGGAACTGCAGTTCGCCGGCCAGCTCGGGCTCGAAACCCTGCCGGCACAGGCACAGCAGGCCGATGCCGGTTTCAGTAACGGGCGCCATCGCTTTCCCCATAGGCACGCAGCACGCTGCGCGCGGCGTCGCGGTTCAGGCCCTGCACCACTTCGATGCCACGCTTGTTGAGCTCGCCGACCCAGTCGGCCGGCAGCGGGCCTTCGTCAAACGGAGTCAGTTCTTCGACATCGGCTGCACTGGCACCGATCAGCAGGCGGTCGATGCCGGCCCACACGGTGGCGCCGTAGCACTGGCAGCACGGCTGCGAGCTGGTGGCCAGGGTGACCGGCGACAGCACCGCGTTCAGGCGCGGGGTCTGCAGGCGTTGCTGGGCCAGCATGTAGGCCATGTTCTCGGCATGCGCCAGCGAAGTGGCGTGCGGCATCACCCGGTTCACGCCGGCGGCGATCACCTTGTCATCCGGGCCGAACACCACGGCGCCGAACGGGCCGCCACTGGCGTGCTCGACGTTCAACCGCGACAGCTCGATCGCCAGCGCGACCTTGGCCTCATCGCCCGGATATCGACGATCCAGGTCGATCTGGTCGTGGATCCAGGCGGGAAGGGTCAGGTGGACTTGCGCGTACAGCATCGCGGGGGTGCCTCGTAGGGAATGGAAGAAGGTGCGGTTGGTTGGGAAACCGGCGCGCAGTGTAGCCGCACCGGCCTGTATCGGGTGTGGCGGTGGGTCAGCCGGGCGAGCCGGTGCGGATCACCACGTACTGCTTGCGGAACTCCAGCCCGGCCTGCGGCCAGCTGGCGGCATACGCGCGCAGCAATGGCAGGGCAGCGGCGAAGTCGTGGCCATTGACCCGGCAATCGGCCTCGCACAGGCCATCGGCATCGCGCGAGGCGAACAGGCGGATGGCCAGGAACGGGCGCGCTTTCAGCAGTTCGTCGAAGGCGTCCATGCTCCTGGTGAACAGGCAGCACGGACAGGACCCATGGTCGTCCTCGCTGCAGGTGCTGGCGTCCACCTCGTGCTCGCGGTAATGCGCCAGCGGACCCAGCACCACGGTGCGTTGGTGTTCCTGGCCGTCATCGCCGGCCGGATAGGTCAGGCCCATCATCGGCAGGCCCTGTGCGTCTTCGGCGCCGATCGCGGTCTGCAGGGTCACCAGGTCCACCCGTGCCCAGGCCTGGAAGCCGGCCAGCAGCGATGCCTGTTCATCGGTACCGTTGGCGTGCTGGTACTCGAACAGGCCGTCAGCGAACAGCAGCGGATGCTGGCTTTCGATGACGGTGGAGGTCTGCCAGCCGCCGTTGTCGCGCGCGTGTGCGGCCATCGCATGCGGGGTCAGGCGCAGTCCGCTGTCCAGCAGCAGCGCGTTGCCGTCGATGCGGCTGGCGACGCTGACGTCCTGCAGGGCCTGCTGCAGCAGTGGGAGGAGGGCGGTGGACGTCGTGGTCATGTCAGGCCTGTGGATGGATCGGGTGGAGCATCCAGGCCGGGCCTGGTGCTAGCGGTCGAGCGCGTCGAGTTCGGCGCGATACCGCTGCGCGTCGGGCTGCTGCTGCGGGTCGTTGCCGTGGTCGCGCAGCCAAGTTTCCAGCTCGCGGCGATAGTCCGCGCGGAACTCGGCATTGCCGGGGCTGAAATGCAGCTTGCGTGCCGCCACCTCCACGCGCTCGCGCGCGCTGGACCGGGCCTGCGCGATGCCATGCGGTGATTCGTTGGTGAGGATGACGAAGTTGCGCGGGAAACCCGGCGTGTACTTGACCACGAACGGCTGGTCGCGCGCCGGGATGCGGATGGCGTTTTCCAGCGGCCACAGCGAGGCGGTGTTGGTGTGGAACACCACTTCCACGTCGCGGCCCTCGGCGGTGCGCAACACCGCTTCGTAACGCCAGATGTACTGTTCGTTGAGCGTGGAATTGGTTTCCTCGGCCTTGACGATCACCGCTTCACCACGCTCGCCCACCACGTTGAGGAAGGTGGCGTTGAGGAAGCTGCCGAGGAAGATGTTGAGCATCGCCAGCGGGAACACCACGATGGCGTAGACCGGTGAACGCCGCCACCACGAGACCAGCCCGGCCAACACCATTGCTGCAAAGAACGTCAGCAGCGGATGCTGCGAGATGAACCAGAGCAGGGCGGACAGGGCGGTGATCATCGTCGGGGGTGTGCGGGCGCCATCCCGGCGCCCGCGCAGGTGCTCAGGCCGACCAGGTGTCGCGCAGGGTCACGCTGCGGTTGAACACCGGCTTGGCTTCGGTGTGATCGCGGCGGTCGGCGACGAAATAGCCGGTGCGCTCGAACTGGAACGACTGCTCCGGTGCGGCGCTGGCTGCGGCCGGCTCGACATAGCCGGTGACGGTACGGCGCGATTCCGGATTGAGGTAGTCGCGGTAGGTCTTGCCTTCCGATTCATCATCCGGGTTCGGCACCGAGAACAGGCGGTCGTACAGGCGGATCTCGGCCGGCACGCCGTGCACGGCGCTGACCCAGTGGATGGTGCCCTTGACCTTGCGGTTGGCGCCTTCCATGCCCGGACGCGATTCCGGATCGAGCCAGCCGCGCAGTTCGATGATGGTGCCGTCGGCATCCTTGATCACTTCGTCGCAGCGGATGATGCCGGCGCCACGCAGGCGCACTTCGCCGCCCGGCACCAGGCGCTTCCAGCCCTTCGGCGGCACTTCGGCGAAGTCCTCGCGATCGATCCACACTTCGCGGGCGAACGGAACTTCGCGGCTGCCGAAGCTCTCGTCCTTCGGGTGGTTGCTGAAGGTCAGCAGTTCTTCGTGGCCTTCCGGAAGGTTGGTCAGCACCAGCTTGACCGGATCGACCACCGCCATGCGGCGTGGTGCGGCGCTGTCGAGGTCCTCGCGCAGTGCGCCTTCCAGCACGCTGAAGTCGATCAGCGAATTCTGCTTGCTGATGCCCACGCGCTCGGCGAACAGTCGCATCGCGGCCGGGGTGTAGCCACGGCGGCGCAGGCCCTGCAGGGTCGGCATGCGCGGGTCTTCCCAGCCGTCCACCAGCTCTTCAGTGACCAGCGCCATCAGCTTGCGCTTGCTCATCACCGTGTAGTTGATGTTCAGGCGCGAGAACTCGATCTGGCGCGGCTTGGCCGCTTCGCGTGGCAGCCCGGCATCGACCAGCGGCTGGGTCAGCGCGTCGTCATGGGCGAAATCGACGTTGTCCACGCACCAGTCGTACAGCGGGCGGTGGTCTTCGAATTCCAGCGTGCACAGCGAGTGGGTGATGCCCTCGATCGAATCACCCAGCGCATGGGCGAAGTCGTACATCGGGTAGATTGGCCACGCGTTGCCGGTGTTCTGGTGCTCGACGTGCTTGATGCGGTACAGCGCAGGATCGCGCAGGTTGATGTTGCCGCTGGCCATGTCGATCTTCGCGCGCAGGGTGCGCGCGCCATCCGGGAATTCACCGGCGCGCATGCGGCGGAACAGGTCGAGGTTTTCCTCGACGCTGCGGTCGCGCCATGGCGACGGACGGCCCGGCTCGGTCAGGGTGCCACGGTAGGCACGCACTTCTTCGGCCGACAGGTCGCAGACATAGGCCTTGCCCTGTTCGATCAGCTTCTCGGCGGCCAGGTAGTAGGCCTGGAAGTAGTCCGAGGCGTGGCGCAGTTCGTTCCACTCAAAGCCCAGCCAGCGCACGTCGTCCTGGATCGCGGCCACGTATTCCGGATCTTCCTTGGCCGGGTTGGTGTCGTCGAAGCGCAGGTTGCAGACGCCGCTGAACTCGCCGGCGATGCCGAAGTTCAGGCAGATCGACTTGGCATGACCGATGTGCAGGTAGCCGTTCGGCTCCGGCGGGAAGCGGGTCTTGATCGCCTGGTGCTTTCCGCTGGCCAGGTCCTCGCGCACGATCTGGCGGATGAAATCGCGCTTCTCGTGGCTGTCGGCGGGGGTCTCGGGGCTGGCGGGGGTGTGCTCGGACATGAGTCGGCGAAAAGAAAGGCAGAAAGACCAACAGTCTAGCGCGTACCGGGCGGGGTTGCCCGGCGGGGTATGGGATGCCGGCCAGCGGCCGGCACTACCAGGCGTCTTCCGGTAGTGCCGGCCGCTGGCCGGCAACTCTCGGATCCCGCCCTCTCCGCCATTCAGCCCCCAGGCGTATGCTGAACCCCTGTCCCGAGGAGCCGCCGCATGCACATCGTGTACAAGGCCGACAACCTGTTCGACGCCCATCTGGTCAAGCACGCCCTGGAAGACGCCGGTATCCCCGCGTTCGTGTTCGGAGAGCAGTTGCTGGGCGGGATGGGCGAGCTGCCGCTGTTTGGCGTGTTGCGGGTCGGCATCCCCGATGCGGCGCGGCCGCAGGCCGAGGACATCGTAGCGGCGCTGGACTTGGGCCAGGCCCCGTCCGACCCCATTTCCGATGCAGACGACATTGCCGGCCTTCCGGCGTAGGAGCGCATCATGTTGGGAATTGGCCAGGGCATCCTCGGCATCGGCGCCTTCAAACAGCGCCTGCCGCGCCCGGAAGAGGCGCTACCGGGGCGTGACCAACCACTGCCGCTGCACAGCAACCAGCACTTCGTGAACAGCCATCCGCTGAAGGACCGTTTCGCCGGCCTGCAGCAGATCCGCTTTGCGCTGGGCTGTTTCTGGGGCGCCGAGCGCAAGTTCTGGACCGAGCCGGGCGTGTACAGCACCTCGGTCGGCTATGCAGGCGGCATCACGCCGAACCCGACCTATGAAGAGGTCTGCTCGGGCCTGACCGGCCACACCGAAGTGGTACAGGTGGTGTTCGACCCGGCGGTGGAGAGCCTGGAGCGGCTGCTGCAGCTGTTCTGGGAAAGCCACGATCCAACCCAGGGCATGCGTCAGGGCAACGACACCGGCACCCAGTACCGCTCGGCGATCCATGCCACCGACGAGGCCCAGTACAAGGCCGCGCTGGCCAGCCGCGAGGCCTACCAGGCGCAGCTGGCTGCGGCCGGCTACGGCCCGATCACCACCGAGATCGTGTACCCGGCACCGGCGTACTACTACGCCGAGGACTACCACCAGCAGTACCTGGCGAAGAATCCGAACGGCTACTGCGGCATCGGCGGCACCGGTGTGAGCTGCCCGATCGGGTTGGATGTGGAGGCGCCGCGCTGACGCGCGGTGGTCCGCCTGCGGCGGGCAACGTCAACATCAACATCAACATCAACATCAACAGCCAAAGCGGCTCTGGGTTGCTGATGGTTGGGCGGGACGGGGGCGGCTGGCAGGACACGCCGTAAACCCGTCCATGGGGGCTCGACGGCGCCATCCATGGCGCCAACGGTCCTGCCAGCCGCCCCCGTCCCACCTTCGACAGTTTCCCGGTGACGGTGGGCAAGAGCATGGGTTACTGACGAACTGAAGAAAAACAAAAAGGACGCGGCGTTTGCCGCGTCCTTCTTGTTTGATCCTGCAGTGCTTTCTGTAGAGCGGAGCCATGCTCCGCTCCAAGCAAGCGAAGCGCGCGACCCGCTGTTGCTCTTCTTTCTTTCTTCCGTGGCGGGCGGCCGCAGGAAACTGTCGAAGGCGGGGTGGGTAGGCCGTGCAGGGGCGTGAGCCGCATGGGCCCGAGGCATGCCTCGGGCGGGTTGGGCAGGACGCCCAACCTCGGTCTTGCCGTGTGCGCAGGACAGCGCACACGAGCAAGCGGCGGCCAAGCCTCCAGGGATGGATTCACGGCGTCTCCCGCGAACCCAACCCGCCCGACCCAGCGCGGAACAAGTCGACTAACAGTCGACTCTACCGAACCGAGCGACCCGCCACGAGGGGCTTAGCCGTTGGCCGGAATCACAGTTCCGAACGAATGCGCTCGCGCAGCGCTTCCAGATCCTTGGCAAACGCATCGATGCCGGTCGCCAGCTTCTCGGTGGCCATCGGATCGGCCGCCAGATCCGCCGCGAACTTGGCCGCATCGATCGGCGTCACCGCCGCGCCATCGGCGGCACCGGCCACCAGCTTGCGCGGCAGCTCGCCGTGGTCGGCGTCCAGCTTCTCCAGCAGGTCCGGCGAAATCGTCAGGCGGTCGCAGCCGGCCAGTGCTTCGATCTGCGCGGTCGAACGGAACGAGGCGCCCATCACCACTGTCGGCGAACCGCGACGCTTGAATTCGGCATAGACGCCGCGCACGAACTTCACGCCCGGGTCTTCATCGATGGTGGCCGGGGCCTGGCCGTTGGCCACGTACCAGTCCAGGATGCGGCCGACGAACGGCGAGATCAGGAACGCCCCGGCATCGCTGCAGGCCAGCGCCTGGGTCGGGTTGAAGATCAGGGTCAGGTTGCAGTCGATACTCTCGGCCTGCAGGATGCGCGCGGCTTCCACGCCTTCCCAGGTCGCGGCGATCTTGATCAGGATCTTCTCGCGCGGCACGCCGGCATCGGCGTACATCTGGATGAACTGGCGGGCCTTGGCCACGGTGGCAGCGGTGTCGTGAGCCAGGTCGGCATCCACCTCGGTGGACACCCGGCCCGGCACCAGCGTGCTCAGCAGCGCGCCGACGCCGATGGTCAGGCGGTCGGCCACGGCGTGCACCACGGCTTCGCGGTCGCCACTCTGCTGGCGGCCCCAGGCCAGTTCGCGTTCGATCAGCTCGGCGTAGACCGGCAGGTCCAGCGCCTTCTTCACCAGGGTCGGATTGGTGGTGCAGTCCACCGGCTGCAGGCGCTTGATCGCCTCGTAGTCACCGGTATCGGCAACGACCACGGACAGTTCGCGCAGCTGGGACAGTTTGGACGGGGTACTCATTACGGCTCCTGGGGCAGGGGGATCGAATCGCGCGCGGTGCGCAGCGGTAATCAGGGGCGGTCGTTGTGGACCGCGGTCACGCGCAGGCGCAGCTTGCGGCCGCCGGGCGCGTTCCAGTCGATGCTCTGGCCGATCGAAAGGCCGAGCAGGGCACTGCCGACCGGGGCCAGCACGGAAACCTTGCCTTCATCGACGTTGGCTTCGCGGGGGAAGACCAGGGTCAGGACGTGCTTCTCGCCCGACACTTCATCTTCGCACTCCACGCGCGAATGCATCATGACGATGCCTTCGGGAATCTGGTCCGGTGCCAGCACGGTGGCCCGGTTGAGTTCTTCAGCAAGCGCGAGCGCGGCAGGCGTCTGGCTCAGCGCGGGAGATTCGAGCATGGCGTCCAGGCGGTCCATGTCGAAGGTGGAAACGGTGATCGACGGCGGCAGGCCGCTGGCGGTACTCATGGTGAAGCTCCTTGGTTGAAAGCCATGCAAAAGGCGGCACCTGCTGGCGCCGCCTGCCTGTATTGTGGGGACAAATGCGGCCGGAATCGACTCCTGCCGATTCCAGGCCGGTACTGCGGGGGCTCAGCCGTTCAGCGCGGGGCCGGGCAGGGCTGGTGCATCGCTGCCGGCATCGAGCGCCTCCAGCGTGAACAGCGCCTGCGGCAGACGCTTGAACTGGTCGGCCAGGTCCATCAGGAAGTCGTTCATGGCCGAGCTGCGGCGCCAGATCATGGCGATGCGGCGGCTGGGACGGCCTTCGCCGGTGAAGTCGAGCAGGCGGATGTTGTTCGAGCGCGGCACTGGCGGCTGCACCGACAGACTCGGCAGCAGGGTGATGCCGACGTCGGCGGCGACCATCTGCCGCAGCGTTTCCAGGCTGGTGGCGCGGAACTCGGACTTCTCGTTGGCGCCGAACAGGCGGCAGACTTCCAGCGCCTGGTCGCGCAGGCAATGGCCGTCCTCCAGCAGCAGCAGCTTCTGCGTGGCCAGTTCCTGCACGTCCAGGTGCTCGCGACGTGCCAGCGGGTGGCGACCGGAGACGGCCAGCAGGAACGGTTCCTCGAACAGGAACTCGGCATGCAGCTGGTCGTCGATCACCGGCAGCGCCAGCAATGCAGCGTCGAGCTTGCCTTCGCGCAGGCGGTCCAGCAGCACATCGCTCTTTTCCTCGACCAGCAGCAGTTCCAGCTCCGGAAAGCGCTCGCGGATGCGCGGGATCACATGCGGCAGCAGGTACGGGCCGAGGGTCGGGAAGATCCCCAGGCGCACCGTACCGGCTTCCGGATCGCGGCTGCGTCGCGCCGCTTCCTTCAGCTGTTCCACTTCGGACACGATCACCCGCGCCCGTGCGGCTGCTTCCTGGCCGGCCGGGGTCAGCATCACCTTGCGCGGTGCGCGTTCCACCAGCGGCAGGCCGAGCTCTTCCTCCAGCTTGCGGATCTGCGTGGACAACGTCGGCTGGCTGACAAAGCAGGACGCGGCAGCCCGGCCGAAATGCTTGTGGTCGGCCAGGGCTACCAGGTACTTCAGATCACGTAGGTTCATCCTTACACCCCAGGGGTAACGGACCGGCTGACGGCGTGGTTACCCGACAGGCAGACAATGTTCCCGGTGATCTGGGAACGGTGGATCAGGCCGCTTCAGCAACGGCACCGCTGCTGTTGCTCACCGACGAGCGGATCAGGTGGTCGAACGCGCTCAGTGCGGCGGTGGAACCGGCGCCCATGGCGATGATGATCTGCTTGTAGGGCACCGTCGTGCAATCGCCAGCAGCAAACACACCCGGCAGGTTGGTCTGGCCGCGATCGTCGATGACGATCTCGCCACGCGGCGACAGCGCCACCACATCCTTCAGCCACTCGGTGTTGGGCAGCAGGCCGATCTGCACGAAGATGCCTTCCAGCTCGACGCGGTGGGCATCACCGCCGATGCGGTCCTTGTAGACCAGGCCGGTGACCTTGCTGCCGTCGCCGAGCACTTCGGTGGTTTGTGCGCTGGTCAGCACGGTGACGTTGCCCAGGCTGCGCAGCTTCTTCTGCAGCACTTCGTCGGCACGCAGGCTGGAATCGAACTCCAGCAGGGTTACATGCGACACGATGCCGGCCAGGTCGATCGCCGCTTCCACACCGGAGTTGCCGCCGCCGATGACCGCCACGCGCTTGCCCTTGAACAATGGACCATCGCAGTGCGGGCAGTAGGCCACGCCCTTGTTGCGGTACTGGTCCTCGCCCGGCACGTTCATCTGCCGCCAGCGCGCGCCGGTGGACAGGATCACCGAACGCGACTTCAGCACCGCGCCGTTCTCCAGCTGCACCTGCACCAGGCCGTCTTCGCCGGCCGGCACCAGCGCACTGGCGCGCTGCAGGTTCATGATGTCCACCTCGTACTCGCGCACGTGCTGCTCCAGCGCCGTGGCCAGCTTCGGGCCTTCGGTCTCCTTCACCGAAATGAAGTTCTCGATCGCCATGGTGTCCAGCACCTGGCCACCGAAACGCTCGGCGGCGATGCCGGTGCGGATGCCCTTGCGTGCGGCGTAGATCGCCGCTGCGGCGCCAGCCGGGCCACCACCGACCACCAGTACGTCGAAAGCATCCTTGGCGGCGATCTTCTCGGCATCGCGCTTGCTGGCATTGGTGTCCAGCTTGGCCACGATCTGCTCCAGGGTCATGCGGCCCTGGTCGAACACTTCACCGTTGAGGTACACGGTCGGCACCGACATGATCTCGCGCTGCTCGACTTCGTCCTGGAACAGGGCACCGTCGATGGCCACGTGCTGGATGCGCGGATTGAGCACCGCGGCCAGGTTCAGCGCCTGCACCACGTCCGGGCAGTTCTGGCACGACAGCGAGAAGTAGGTTTCGAAGCGGTAGTCGCCTTCCAGGTTCTGCACCTGCTCGATCAGCTCGGCGGTGGCCTTGGACGGGTGGCCGCCGACCTGCAGCAGGGCCAGCACCAGCGAGGTGAACTCGTGGCCCATCGGCAGGCCGGCAAAGGTCAGGTGGATGTCCTGGCCCGGGGTGCCCAGGTCGAAGGACGGCACGCGGCCCTGGCCGTCGCGCAGGACCTGCAGCGAAATCTTGTCCGACAGGGTTTCCAGGGTCTGCAGCAGTTCCAGCATTTCCTGCGACTTGGCGCCGTCGTCGGCGTGCGCGGTGATCTGGATCGGGCGGGTCACGCGCTCCAGATAGGTCTTCAGCTGCGACTGCAGGTTGGCGTCCAACATCGGGTCATCTCCTGGCTTCAGGCAAACAGGGGGCGTGGCACCGCTGTAGAAGGTAGCGGACCAGCAGGGGGTAGGGGTGAACCCAAGACAGCGACCGTGGAAGGGGCTGGCTGGCCAAGGCGAGCGGGCGTTGGCTGTCTTGGGTTCACCCCCACGCCGGCGGGGGGACCGGCACGGGGATGAAGGGCGCGCCGTGGCGTGGGGCCACGGCAGGCCGGTACTGCTTAGATCTTGCCGACCAGATCCAGCGACGGGGTCAGGGTCTTCTCGCCTTCCTTCCACTTGGCCGGGCACACCTGGTTCGGGTTGGCGGCGGTGAACTGGGCAGCCTTCAGCTTGCGCAGGGTCTCGGAGACGTCACGGGCGATCTCGTTGGAGTGGATCTCCAGGGTCTTGATCACGCCTTCCGGGTTGATGATGAAGGTGCCGCGCAGGGCCAGGCCTTCTTCCGGAATGTGCACGCCGAAGGCGTTGGTCAGCTGGTGGGTCGGGTCGCCGACCAGCGGGAACTGGGCCTTGCCGACGGCCGGCGAGGTTTCGTGCCACACCTTGTGAGAGAAGTGGGTGTCGGTGGTGACGATGTAGACCTCGGCGCCGGCCTTCTTGAACTCGGCGTAGTGGTCGGCCGCGTCTTCGATCTCGGTCGGGCAGTTGAAGGTGAAGGCGGCCGGCATGAAGATCAGGACGGACCACTGGCCCTTCAGGCTGTTGTCGGAAACCTTGATGAACTCGCCATTGTGGTAAGCGTTGGCTTCGAACGGCTGGATCTGGGTGTTGATGAGGGACATCATTTTTCCTCTGGTGAAGGGGAGTGGGTGAATCGACAGGAGCTAGGTTACCGACTCGCTGGCGATAAGAACAATCCATTGATTGCATCTATTTGATAGATGGAGTCTATCAAAAGGCCATGAGCCAGCACTGAACCCTGCCGCTCCCATCCTGCAACTGCTTGTGTGACAAGGAAAATCGACCGGGACGTGTGAAGAGGGCTGATAGCCCCTCCTTATACCCTCGGGCGAAACCTGAACGGATTCCAGCTTTTTGTAGCGTCGAGCCATGCTCGACGGTGGATCTGTAGAGCCGAGCCGATGCTCGGCTGTTCCAGCAGCAGCCGAGCATCGGCTCGGCTCTACAATTGAGGCATGTCTTTCCAACCCGAACCCACTCTGCGTCAGGTCGTAGCCGACGCCAGTGCCCGCTTGGGCGGTGTCGACGCCCGCCACGAGGCCGAACTGCTGCTGCTGCATGTACTGGAGCGCCCGCGCAGCTGGCTGTTTGCCCATGCCACCGATCCGCTGGCCGCCAATGACCAGGCCGCCTTCGAAGCCTTGCTGGCCCGCCGTGTGGCCGGTGAGCCGGTTGCCTACCTGACCGGGTGCCGCGGTTTCTGGACGCTGGACCTGGAGGTCGACCCGGCCACGCTGATCCCGCGCCCGGAAACCGAGCTGCTGGTCGAGTTGGCGCTGGAGCGACTGCCGCCGGACCAGGCGTTGCAGCTGGCCGACCTCGGTACCGGCAGCGGCGCGATCGCACTGGCACTGGCCAGCGAACGGCCCCGGGCACAGGTGCTGGCCACCGATGCCAGCCCGGGCGCGCTGGCCGTGGCCGCGCGCAATGCGGCCCGCCATGAACTGGACAACGTCCGTTTCGCCGAGGGCGGGCACGACTGGTATGCGCCGCTGCAGGGCGTGCGCTTCGACCTGATCGCCAGCAATCCGCCGTACATCGCCAGCAACGACCCGCACCTGGAACAGGGCGACCTGCGCTTCGAACCGTCTACCGCGCTGGCCTCGGGCATGGACGGCCTGGATGACATCCGCCGCATCGTCGAGGGTGGCCAGGCCCACCTGCGGCCCGGCGGTTGGTTGCTGATCGAGCACGGTTGGGACCAGGGCGCCGCGATCCGGGCACTGTTCGAGGCGACGGGATTTGCCGAGGTGCAGACCGTGCAGGATCTGGAGCAGCGCGACCGCATCACCCTGGGCCGGCGTCCGGCCTAGAATGGAGGTTCTCCTGCCCCGGCAGGGCATCACCCTGGAGCTGCAAGCATGCGTACGCTGTACCCCGCCATCACCCCCTACGACGTCGGCACCCTGAAGGTCGACGACCGTCACACGCTGTACTTCGAACAGTGCGGCAACCCGGAAGGCAAGCCGGTGGTGATGCTGCATGGTGGCCCGGGTGGCGGCTGCAGCGACAAGATGCGCCAGTTCCACGACCCCTCCAAGTACCGCATCATCCTGTTCGACCAGCGCGGTGCTGGCCGTTCCACCCCGCACGCGGATCTGGTGGACAACACCACCTGGGACCTCGTCGCCGATATCGAGAAGCTGCGCGAGCACCTGAAGGTCGATCGCTGGCAGGTGTTCGGTGGCAGCTGGGGCTCGACCCTGGCCCTGGCCTACGCCGAAACCCACCCGCAGCGCGTGACCGAACTGGTCCTGCGCGGCATCTTCATGCTGCGTCGCTGGGAGCTGGAGTGGTTCTACCAGGAAGGCGCCAACCGCCTGTTCCCGGATGCGTGGGAGCACTACCTCAAGCCGATTCCGCTGGTGGAGCGTCATGACCTGATCTCGGCCTTCCACCGCCGCCTGACCAGCGACGACGAAACCACCCGCCTTGAAGCGGCCAAGGCGTGGGCGGTGTGGGAAGGGGCGACCAGCTTCCTGCACGTCGATGATGACTTCATCAACAGCCACGAAGACCCGCATTTCGCGCTGGCGTTTGCCCGCATCGAGAACCACTACTTCGTCAACGGCGGCTTCTTCGAAGTGGAAGACCAGCTGCTGCGCGACGCGCACCGCATCGCCGACATCCCGGGCGTGATCGTGCACGGCCGCTACGACGTGGTCTGCCCGCTGGCCAACGCCTGGGACCTGACCAAGGTGTGGCCGAAGGCGAAGCTGGAAATCACCCCGGCTTCGGGCCATTCGGCGTTCGAGGCCGAGAACGTGGACGCGCTGGTGCGCGCCACCGATAGCTTCGCCTGATCGGTAGTGGCGGCCGCTGGCCGGCAACGCTCTACTGGTAGCGCCGGGCCATGCCCGGCGGCGATTCTCTCCCTTGTTCAAGGCTGTCGCTATTGGCCTTGAACCGGGGCGAGGCGCGCTGGCACCGTGGACGTCCGTGCAGTTTTCGGCGACCCCACCATGTACACCCGCCTGCTGTTGACCAAGGAAAAGGCCTCTCCAACCGATGCATACGTTGGCGGCGGTGCGTTTCTTCCAGAGAACATACCTTGGCCAGCCTGTGTTGAAGGCCGTGCGCTCTTTCACCTGATGGCACTCCCTGCACATTGGTTCTATCCGCAGGGCTTTGCTGAGGATTTCTGGTTCTCAGTCTTCATCCCCACCGATACGCGGGATCATTCCCACTTCCGTCGGCTGCGCGCGGTGCAGGGAACTAGCGACGCAGTTGTGCTCGCATACAGGCGTGGCGGCGCATCCAGAAGCCGATGCATGAGCGACTCGCTTGAGCGCGGCCGTATCGAGCGTGTGGAGTGTTTGGAACCTGACGATGATGAGAACCTGGATTCCAAGCTGGATGGAGTCGATGCATGGCTGCAATCACCTTTGACGTGGAATGGCGGTCGCCGTCGCTTGATGCTCTACGGCGCGGACATCGACGGCATTCTGCCTTCGCAAAAAGGCGTACTGTCCGACGGCATGGCGTATCTGTTCCTCCGGGATAAGCCTGATTTTTCTCCGGTAGGACGCACCGGGGCGTTCTTTCTCCAATTGGGCTGAATCAGTTTTTGCTGCGTCGCGCGCTGGCTCTGCACCGAAGTCCACATCCACGCGCGGCGTGGATCTACTGCACCCGGTAGTGCCGGCCGCTGGCCGGCAACGC
>NZ_JAXBQT020000027.1:36355-57318 GCF_047520755.2 Stenotrophomonas sp. FR010
AGATCCACGCCATGCGTGGATGGAGTTCGGCTTCGCGGTAGCGCCGGGCCGTGCCCGGCGGCATTCCGTTCCGTCGCCGCGATGCGGCTCGCCGGGCATGGCCCGGCGCTACCGCGAAGCCGAACTCCATCCACGCATGGCGTGGATCTACCAGTCCCCAGCCAGCAACGCGTCGGCCAGTACCTGCAGTTTCGGCGAATGCTGGCGCGACGGCGGGTAGATCAGTGACAGCGCGCGGCTGCGGCCCTCAAACGGCTGCAGCACGCGCTGCAGGCGGCCATCGGCCAAGGCGTCGGCCACCGCGAAATCCATCACCTGCACGATGCCGATGCCGGCGATCGCCGCTTCCACCAGCGGATCGCCGCTGTCGAACACCATCCGCGCCGGTGGCGTGAAATCATGAAGCTGGCCGTCCTGCAGGAACTGCCAGTCCACCAGCCGGCCACTGCGCAGGTTGCGCACCGCCAGGCAGGCATGATCCCGCAAGGCGGCCACATCGTCGGGCGCGCCACAGCGGTCGAGGTAGTCCGGGCTGGCCACCGTCACCCAGCGCAGCGGCCGCAGTGGCCGCGCGACGATCCGCTGGTCGGCGATGACGCCGGTGCGCAGCGCGGCATCGAAACCTTCCTCGACCAGATCGACCAGGCGGTCGTTGAGCACGGCTTCCACCTGCAGTTGCGGGTGCTGCTGCAGCATCGGCCCCAGCAGCGGTACCAGCACCTTGCGCCCGAACATCGAGGGCGCACTGATCTTCAGGGTGCCCGAGGGCGTGCACGGACGGTCGGCCAACTGGCGTTCGGCATCCTCGAGGCCGCACAGCAGGGGCGCGACCTGATCGACGAACTGGCGACCATCCGGGGTCAGTGCCACGTTGCGGGTGTTTCGCTGCAGCAGCTTCACCCCCAGCGTGGCCTCCAGCCGACTGATCGCGCGCGACAGGCCTGACTGGCTCAGGCCCAGTTGCCCGGCGGCGGCGGTGAAACTGCGTGCTTCGGCCACCTGCACCAGCATGCGCACGGCATTGAGGTCCATCGAGGTTCCATTCATGCTGAAAATCATGACAGATATGGACGGAAAGGGGTTTATTGAGAGCGCTGCATCAATGAGACTGCGCTCCCCCACAGCACCGGAGCGTCGATGCCTCCCCTCAAGTACCCGCGCTGGGCGCTGGCCCTGCTGGCCACCGCCCAGCTGATCATCGCCCTGGACGCCACCATCATCTTCGTCGCCCTGCATGACATGGGGCGCGCGCTGCAGATCAATGCGCAGCAGCTGCAATGGGTGGTCAGTGCCTACACCGTCGCCTTCGGCGGCAGCCTGCTGCTGGGTGGCCGCGCCGCCGACCTGATCGGCCGTCGCCGTTTCTACCGGCTGGGCATGCTGCTGTTCGCACTGGCGTCGCTGCTCGGCGCGCTGGCGCCGAACGCCACCCTGCTGATCATCGCGCGTGCGGCGCAGGGCATCGGCGCGGCATTGCTGTTCCCGGCCACGCTGGCGCTGATCAACACGCTGTACGCCGAAGGTCCGGTGCGCAACCGCGCACTTGCGATCTGGAGCATGGCCAGCGCGGTGGGCCTGGCGCTGGGTACGCTGCTCGGTGGCGTGCTGACCCAGGCGTTCGGCTGGCCGGCGGTGCTGGCGGTGATCGTGCCGCTGGCCACCACCTGCGCGGTGGCTGCGGGTGCGTGGTTGCCGGCCGATGGCCCGCGTGCGCAGGGCCGCTCGTTCGATCTGGCCGGCTGCATCACCGTCACTGCCGGCGGCAGCCTGCTGGTCACTACCCTCGTGCAAGGGCCGGAGTGGGGCTGGACTGCGCCGGCCACGCTGGGCTGCCTGCTGCTGTCGGTGCTGCTGCTGGTGGCGTTCGTGCAGATCGAACAGCGCAGCCGCGATCCGCTGATGCAGTTCGCGTTGCTGCGACTGCCCGGACTGCGCGCGGCACTGGGCCTGACCTTCGCCTTCATGAGCAGCTATGGGGTGCAGTACTACTTCATGGCGCTGTACTTCCAGGACGGCTACGGCTGGAGCCCGCTGCAGGCCGGCCTGGCGTTCCTGCCCGCCACTGCGGTGTGCACGGTCGGCATCCAGCTGGCCGAGTGGACGCTGCAGCGCTGGAGCGCGCGCAAGGTGCTGGTGATCGGGCAGCTGGCCGGCGCCATCGGTATCGCCTGGGTGGCCGCGACGCTGCCGCACGGCGCGAACTTCTGGCCGCTGCTGCCGGGCGTGGTAGTGCTGAGCATCGGCCAGGGCATGACCTGGACCTCGATGTGGATCGTGGCCGGGCAGGGCGTGCCGTCCGCACAGCAGGGTGTTGCATCTGGCATGGCGGCGACCGCGCAGCAGATCGGTGGTGCGCTGGGCCTGGCCGTGCTGGTGATGGTGGCCAATGCCGATGCCGGTACAGCAGCCGGTTCGCCGAGTGCACTGGCCGGGCTGGTGCGCGCCGAATACGGTGCCGCCTTGTTTTCACTGTTCGGCGTGGTGATCGCGCTGGGCCTGCGCCCGGCACCGGCCGAATCGGCCGCCACCGTCTGCCCGGCCAACGAGGCATGATTGAAGGCGCTGCCATGGGCGGATGTGCCGCGCCTGTGGTAGTGCCGGCCGCTGGCCGGCAACCTCGGGGTGGTTGGATCACTGAGGTTGCCGGCCAGCGGCCGGCACTACCGATACGGGATGGAACCACGCGCGTTCAACCCAGCGCCAGCAACTCCGGTTGCAGCGCGCTGAAGATCCGTGCCAACCGCTCGGCCCACGCCTGCTGCCCTGCCATATCGGCAATGAGGTCCTGGCGGATCTCCAGTTCCACGTGCACCAGCCCGCGGCCTTCGCCATGCACCGGCACCGCGTAGTCGCTGGTACTGCTGACCGAATACGGTTCGTTGTCCCCCACCACCAGGTCGCCTTCGTCGCGCAATGCCTGCAGCAGTGCATGGGCAAAACGCATGTCCTGGTGGTACAGCACGCCGGCGTGCCAGGGCCGCTGCGTACCGTTCATCACGGGGGTGAAGCTGTGCATCATCACCAGCAGGGTGGGCTGGCCGGCATCACGGCGCGCATCAAGCTCGGTCTCGATGCGTGCATGGTACGGCGCGTGGATCGCATCGATGCGCTGCTGGCGCTGCGCCGCCGACAGCCCGGCATTGCCCGGCACGACGGTGTGGTCGCTCACCTCCGGAATCAGCGTCGGTGAGGCCAGTGGGCGGTTGCAGTCGATCAGCAGCCGCGAGTACGTCTGTTCGATCGCCCAGGCATCGAGCCGTTCGGCCAGTGCACGGGTGGTGCCGGCGATGCCGATGTCCCAGCCGATATGGCGGTCCAGCTCGGCCTGGGGCAGGCCGAGCCCGGTCAGCGCACGCGGCACCTGCTGGCCGGCGTGGTCGGCCAGCAGGAGGTAGGGCGAGACGCCCTGCGCCCGGTGGATCGTGTAGATCGCCGGGTCGTCGGCGCCGAGCAACGCAGGCAGCCTGTGCAGGTCCGCGTCAGCCACGCGGGCGCCCGTCCAGGTGGTGCTCGATCATCCACAGCCCGGCCCAGAGCTTGGCGTCCAGCTCGTAGCCTTCGCCCATCTTCTGCACCAGCCACGCTGCAGCCTCATTGCGTGGAATCTCGTGCACGGTGATGTCCTCGCTGTCATCACCGCCCCCTTCGCCGATCCGTCGCAGGCCGGTAGCGCGCACAAAGGCGATCTTCTCGCTGCTGGCGCCGGAAGACGTCGGGCCGATCATCAGCACTTCGGCGTGATCGGCGGTCCAACCTGTTTCTTCTTCCAGTTCACGCACCGCCGAGACTTCGATCGATTCGCCGGCGTGGATGTCGCCGACCAGGCCGGCCGGCATTTCGATGGTGGGCGCCTGCAGCGGTATACGGAACTGTTCGACGAACAGCACCTTGTCTTCCGGGGTGACGGCGATGATGATCGCGGCCAGGCCACCGGCATGGGTGCGTTCGCTGTATTCCCAGGTACCGCGCACCAGCATGCGCTGGTACTTGCCTTCGTAGACGACGCGCGGGGCTTCGGTATTGCGCTGGCTCATGCGGGCTCGCTGTGGGAGGGAAGAGGATCGGCCACGCCGGCGGCGTCGAACAGCCGGCGGCGGGTCATCGGGCCGAAGCGCAGGGTCTGGCACAGGCCACCGAGCAGCTCTGGATCGGCCGATTGGCGCAGCAGTCCGGGCTGGCTGCCCTCCAACGGCGCGTCCAGCGCGATGGTGGTCAGTTGGCGCCAGAGCTGGGCGTGTTCGCGCTGCTCGCGCAGCCGCACTGCCATCTGTGCAGCGCCACGCAGGCGCAGGAACGGCACTTCGTCCAGTCGTTCGAACAGCGCATCCATGCTGCCGAAATGGGCCAGCAGCACGGCGGCGGACTTGCTGCCGACACCACTGACACCGGGAATGTTGTCCACCGCATCGCCGCACAGCGCCAGGTAATCGGCAATCTGGTGCGCGTGCACGCCGTGCCGTGCCTTCACGCCGGCCACGTCCCAGCGCTGGTTGCGGGTGTAGTCCCACTGTTCGTCGTGATCCAGCAGAAGCTGCGACAGGTCCTTGTCGGCGGAGATGATCACCCCGCGATGGCTGCCGCGGTGCACGTGCAGTGCGCTGCCGATCAGGTCGTCGGCTTCGTAGTCGTGGTGGGCGAGGACGGCAAGGCCCAACGCCGCGCACAGCGCCTTGCAGTGCACGAACTGGCGCTTGAGCGCTTCCGGTGCCGGATCACGGTTGGCCTTGTAGGCCGGATACAGGCGGTGGCGGAAGCCGCTGTCGAGCGCTTCGTCGAAGGCAATGGCGATGTGCCGAGGGCGCTCGCGCTCCAGCAGGTCCAGCAGGAAGCGGGCGAAGCCGTGCACCGCATTGGTGGGCCAGCCCTGTGCGTCCTGGAACTGGTCTGGCAGTGAATGCCAGGCACGGAACACGTAGATGCTGGCATCAACCAGGTACAGCGACGGCGGGGCAGCCGGCAGGGTCATGCCGGGGGTGTCCAGTCGCGCAGCAGGGCCGCCGGGTCGGGGCGCTCGCGCTCGGGTACGTCGGCCTTGGGCGTACCGATGTGGATGAAGCCGGCGATGCGTTCGCCGTCGACCAGGCCCAGGTGGGCCTGCACGGCCGGATCGAAGGCCATCCAGGCGGTCAGCCACTGCGCGCCGAAACCCAGCGCCTGCGCGGCCTGCAGCAGGGCGAAACAGACGCAGCCGGCGGTCATCAGCTGTTCCTGTTCGGGCACCTTCGGGTCCGGCCGCGGGCTGGCTACCACCACGATCACCAGCGGTGCGTGGCTGAAACGCTGGCGGTCCTTCTCGAACACGGCCTCGCCCGCATGTGGGTCGCGCTGGCGGCTGCGTTCAGCCAGGAAGTCGCCCAGAGTGTGACGTGCATCGCCTGCGATTTTCAGGAAGCGGAACGGCACGCGCTTGCCGTGGTCGGGCACGCGCACCGCTGAGGCCAGCATCCGCTGCAGGGTGGCCGGGTCCGGCCCGGGCTCGCCCAGTTGCCGCGAGGGCACCGAGCGGCGGGCATCCAGGGCGAGCAGGGCGGCAGGATCGGGCATGGAGGCTGAACCGGTCATCACGGGCGTTTGATTATAGTCGGCGTGGTCAATGACGCCGTCTGTGTCGCGTCCGGCCCCTGAATACCAAACTGTGATGAACATCATGCCACTGGCGGGAAACGGACAGCCGCTTCCCCTCGCCTCGTGGGCCTTGCACGGCTTACGATATCTGTCTTGCCGGGCCGCCGGTCATGAGGTTTGAAGTGAGGACTGTTTCACTGTCCGTGACGGGCTGGCCGGCCTACCATCGACGTTCCGGTACATGGGGTGTGCCGGAAGCCGCGATGTCCATGCTGTCTGTCGTACCAGAGAAGGTGGGGAGCCTTCCCGAATGATGAGCGTGCCCACACCGATGGGATCGCCGGGCCGTGACCCGGCCCAGCTCCAGCGTGCCCGGGACATGGTCCTGCCCGCGCTGTGCCAGGCCTTCGGGGCGGCACTGGCGCGTTTCGACGATGCCCTGTTCGACCGCGCCGGCAATGCCGGCTCGTCGCAGTTGCTGTTCCTGGACGCGATGCGCGAACTGCGCCGCCGCCGTGAGGACATCGCGGCCGCTTTCGCAGGCCACCTGCAGCAGGCCTGGGCCGCATTGGAGGCTGGTGAGCCGCTGTCAGCCGAGGCGACCCTGTCCGGGCCGGCCGAGGATGGGCTCAGCCTGCTGGCCGAGCATGTGCTGGAATCACGGTTGGCGGTGCGCAATTTCGCCACTGTGTTGCTGCGTGACTTCAAGCCGGTGCTGGCGCGGCTGGATCGCCGCCTGGGCCGGTTGATCGGCGGCGCGGAACTGGACGGTGACCATAATCCGATCAGCCCCGAACACCTGGGCGTGGCCATCCACGAAGCCTTTGCCGGCTGTGAACTGGCCCCGGAAGTGCATCTGGTGCTGATCAAGCTGTGCGAGCGCGACCTGCGTGCACCGGTCGGTCGCATCTACGAGAAGCTGGACGAGCAGCTGGCCGCAGCCGGCGTGATGTCGCAGATGGGGGCTCCGCAGCGCCCACAACCGCCGACACCGGATCCGCGCATGGCCGGGATGCTAGATGACCTGGTCGAGCATCGCCACGGCGCGGGCGTCGATCCGGGGTTCAGCGATGACGAGCAGGCCGCACCGGCCTGGGCGCAGCGCTTCGCCGCCCGCTGGTCCGAGCGCCGCGGGCATATGCAGCAGCACCTGGGCGGCGATGACGGCGCCACCGGCGAGGCCTACGCTGGCCAGCAGGGCATGCTGCTGGAAGCGCTGCACGAACTGCTGCAGCAGACCCGCCACGTGCGTGAGGACGCCACGTCTGCGGCACAGGTGGCGGTTGGCCAGCAGCGCCCGCTCAGCCAGCGCGAAATGATGTCGGTGCTGTCGCTGCTGCAGGCCACGCCCAGCGCCACCCTGCGCGCGGCCATCGGCGAGGACGGCGAATCGCTGGCGCAGCGCCTGAAGAGCGAAGTGCTGTCCAGCGCCACCCAGCTTGGCGTCGATCCGGGCCAGACCCGGCTGGACCCGCAGGATGAGGACGCCATCGACCTGGTCGGCATGCTGTTCGACGTGATGCTGGACGAGCGTGAACTGGAAGGCCGCTCGCGCGAACTGATCGGCCGCCTGGTGGTGCCTTTCGTCAAGGTCGCCATGCTCGACCGCCGCATGTTCGTGCAGAAGACCCACCCGGCGCGCAAGCTGCTCAACTCGCTGGCCGAGGCCTGCGAGGGCAACACCGGCGAGAGCCAGGCCGAGCGCATGCTGATGGCCAAGGTCGAAGAGATCATCGAGCGCCTGGTGGCCGAGTTCAACGAGAACCTGGCGATCTTCCTGACCCTGGAAGAGGAATTCCGCGAGTTCCTGGTGCAGCATCGCCGCCGCGTGGAAATCGCCGAGCGCCGTGCCGCAGAAACGCAGCGCGGCCAGGAAAAGCTGGAAATGGCCCGCAGCCGGGCCGGTGCGGAACTGGACCGCCGCATCGGTGACGCCACGCTGCCGCCGGCCATTGCCGAGTTCCTGCGCCAGCCGTGGCAGCATCATCTGACCCTGGCGCTGCTGCGCGAGGGAGAAGAAGGCGCGTCGGTGGCCGAGGCATTGAGCCTTGGCGATGGCCTGCTGGAGGAAGTGGCCGAGGCCCGCCGCCAGATCGTCGGCAAGCCGTGGCTGCAGGCCTGGCAGCCGGTGCTGGCCAAGGTGTTTGCCAGCGTCGGCGTGCACGGCGATGCGGCCACCGCCGCCATTGATGCCCTGCATGACACCCTGCAGGGCATCGCCGAATCGCGGCCGGAACTGCAGCGTGCGCTGCCGGAGCTGCCGCAGGTTGCCTTGCCCGCGCCGCCAGTGGCTGAATCGCCGGCGGTTGAGCTTGGCGGGCAGATTGACGCCGACGATTTCGACAACGCCGATGCCGACCGCTTCCGCCGCATGGAAATCGGCAACTGGCTGGACTTCGTCGACAAGGATGGCAAGGTGCAGGCGGGCAAGCTGTCCTGGGTCAGCCCGATTTCCTCGCGCCTGCTGTTCGTCAACCGTCGCGGCGTGCGCTTCTGCGTGGCCTCGCCGGAAGAGCTGGCGGTGATGATGCGGCTGGGCCGCCTGCGTGCCCACGTTGATGATGGCGCCTTCGACAGCGCCATGCAGGGCGTGATCGATCGCCTCGACCCGGGCAGCGCCACGCTGCACTGAGCGGGGGCTGCCTGCTAGGATCGGGAAACTCACCGATCAGCGGGGACCTGCATGGCCGTGGCGTTGCTGGGTATCAAGGAGACCGCGCCGGGCGAACGGCGCGTGGCACTGACGCCGGAGACCGCGCGCAGGCTCGGGGCCTTGGGCATTGCCGTCTGGTATGAGGCGGGCGCGGGTCTGGCCGCTGGTTTCACCGACGCCGCCTATGACGATGCCGGTGCACGCGTCTTCGACGCGGGCCGCTGGGCCGAGATCGATATCCTGCTGTGCGTGCAGGCCCCCCCTGCGGCGGTGCTGGAACAGCTCAAGCCCGGCGCCAGCGTGGTCGGCCTGCTGGCCCCGGCCAGCGATCCGGCGCTGGCCGCGCTGGCGGCCGATGGTCGCCTGCAGCTGTTCCCGCTGCAGCAGCTGCCGCGCACCACCCGTGCGCAGGCAATGGATGTACTCAGTTCGCAGGCTGGCATGGCCGGCTACAAGGCGGCGCTGATCGCCGCCGAACGCGCGCCGCGCTTCTTCCCGATGCTGACCACTGCGGCCGGCACCGTGCGGCCGGCCAAGGTGCTGGTGATCGGTGCCGGCGTGGCGGGTCTGCAGGCCATCGCCACTGCGCGCCGCCTCGGTGCACAGGTGGAAGGCTTCGACGTGCGCCCGGAAACCCGCGAGCAGATCCAGTCACTGGGTGCACGCTTCCTCGACCTCGGGGTCAGCGCGGCGGGCGAGGGAGGCTATGCGCGGGCGCTGACCGATGACGAGCGCGCCGAGCAGCAGCGTCGGCTGGCCGACCACCTGCGCAGTGTGGACGTGGTGATCTGCACGGCTGCGGTACCCGGCCGCCCGGCGCCGACCATCGTGACCGCTGCGATGGTGGAAGGCATGGCCAGCGGCAGCGTCATTGTTGACCTGGCGGCGGAAAGCGGCGGCAACTGCGCACTGACCCTGCCGGGGCAGTGCATCGAACACCAGGGCGTGACCATCGACGGTCCGCTGGGCCTGGCCAGCCGCGGCGCGACCCAGGCCAGCGAGATGTATGCGCGCAACCTGCTCAACTTCGTTGCGCTGTTCGTGCGCGACGGGCAGCTCGGTTTCGATTGGGACGACGAACTGCTGGCGAAGACACGCTGGCAGGGGTGAACCTCATTGCCTCCTGTAGAGCCGAGCCCATGCTCGGCTTGCGCAGGCGCGATAGAGCAGCAGAGCGTGGGCTCGGCTCCACAAAGGGTTGAACGTTGCCTTTACCGCGGCTTCGCCGGCGGCGGGTTCTCCCGCACCCAGTCCTTGCGTTGCTCCGGCGTCATCTGCGACCAGCGCTCGCGCAGTGCGTCGCGCTGCGCGGGCGGCAGATCCCGCATCTGACCGAACAGGGCGCGGGCCTGCTCACGCTGTTCCGGGCTCATGTGCTCGAAGCGGCGCAGGCCGCGGCGGGCCTTGTCGCGTTCCTCCGGGCTCATCGATTGCCAGCGCTGGCCATGCGAGAGCATGCGCTGGCGCTGGCCGGCATCGGCGCTGTTCCAGCGATCGCGCAGCGGCGCCAGCAGGGACTCACGCTGGGATTCGCTCAGCTGCTCCCACGCAGGCAGCGTGGCGCCCGGCGCAGGGCGTGCAGCAGGCGCGGGCGCTGCGCTCTGCGCCAGTACCGGGACGGCCGGCAGCAGCAACAGGGTCAACAGCAGCGGCAGGGTATGCAGTCGGGACATGGTTCACTCCATCGCCAGGTCGGTATCGCCCAGCCACAGGTACAGATCGGGATTTTCGTCGTACAGCGCGCTGTTGTCTTCCACCGAGGCCAGCACCGGTGCCGGCACGGCGGGCGACAGGGGGCTGTGGCCGCTGAACTGCAGGCCGATCCCCAGCGCCACCACCAGAGAACAGGCGCTGGCCAGCCACCAGCGCCAGCGCCCGTGACGGGCCGCGCTGGCGCCGTGGCGCGCCAGGCGCAGCCGTGCCAGCGTGGCCGGCGACAGCGCCTGCAGCGACTGCGCGTGCAGGTCGCGCAGGGTGTCATCGGAAGGCAGGGAGCGGTTCACGGGTGGGTCTCCAGGTAGTCCTGCAGCGCCTGCCGGGCGCGTGCCAGATGGGTTTTTACCGCGCCTTCGCTGCAGCCCATGGCGCGGGCGGTGGTGGCCCCGTCCAGGTCCTGCAGCACGCGCAGGGTGAAGGCCTCGCGCTGGCGTGCGGGCAGGGTACGCAGCGCCTGCACCAGTTGCTGGTACTGCTGGCGCTGTTCGTGCGCCTGCGCCGGGTCCGGGCCGGGGTCGGCCCAGTCGATCCCGACTCCGTCGGCGTCCTGGTTGTCGCGCCAGAACGGCAGGCGGAAACGGCGCCGGCGCTGCAGGTCGATCACGCGGCGGCGCAGGATGCTCCAGAACAGGGGCGCCCATTCGGCCGCTGGCTTGTCTGCGTAGTCCAGCATGCGCATCAGCGCGTCCTGCACCGCGTCCATGGCGTCTTCGCGCTGGCGCAGGCCGGCCTCGGCGAAACGGAACGCGCGCGGGCCGACGATGGCCAGGAACGCCTCCAGCGATGCCGGCAGGGCATCGGTGTCGGCGCTCGGGGGGACGGGGCTGCTCACCAGCACAGGGTACGGTTCCTCGCTCGGGGTCACCATCGACAACGCGTGAGCGTCGCCGCGGTTGACGCCGGGTGCGCGCCGGGTTCAGCCCGTGGTTATGATGGGCCGACGAAGACAGAGCGGGAGCGTTGCCAGTGAGTGACGGGTTCGTAGCGCTGTACATCTTCATGCTGGCGGCCATCGCCGGCCACGTGATCATTTCGCGGGTGCCGGTGATCCTGCATACCCCGCTGATGTCGGGTTCCAACTTCATCCACGGCATCGTGCTGATCGGCGCGATGGTGGTGCTGGGGCACGCGCAGACGCCGCTGGAAAAGGCGCTGGGCTTCCTTGCCGTGGTGCTCGGTGCCGGCAATGCCGCCGGTGGCTACGTGGTCACCGCGCGCATGCTGGAGATGTTCAAGCCGAGCGCGCCCAAGGGCGGCAGGGACGAACCGAAGGAGCCACAGGCTTGAACATCAGCACCGTCGAACTGCTCGACTGGCTGGTCAAGGCCAGCTACCTCGTCGCCGCCACGCTGTTCCTGCTGGGTCTGCAGCGCATGGCTTCGCCGCTGACCGCGCGCAGCGGCATCCGCTGGGCAGGGCTGGGCATGCTGCTGGCCACGGTGGCGACCTTCTTCCTGCCTGAACTGCACAACGTGCCGCTGATCCTGGTCGCACTGCTGCTGGGCGCGGGCCTGGCCTGGTGGTCGGCCGGCAAGGTGGCCATCACCGACATGCCGCAGATGGTGGCGTTGTACAACGGCATGGGCGGTGGCTCGGCGGCGGCGATCGGTGCGGTGGAACTGCTGCGCTATGCCTTCCTTGCCAACCGCGATACCCGCCATTGGAGCGAGCAGGCGCTGGCCGACCTGGCCGCGCGCCAGCCCTCGGGCATGGTGCTGCTGCTGGCGGTGGTCGGCGCGGCGATCGGTGCGGTCTCGCTGTCCGGTTCGGTGATCGCCTGGGCCAAACTGGACGGACGCCTGGACAAGCGGGTGACCTGGCCCGGCCAGCAGGTGATGAACCTGATGGTGGCACTGGCGGTGGCGGTGCTGGCGATCATCGCGGCCAGCACGCTCAACACCTCGGCAATCGTCGCCTTCTTCGTGCTGGCGCTGGCACTGGGCGTGCTGATGACGTTGCCGATCGGTGGCGCCGACATGCCGGTGGTGATCTCGCTGTACAACGCATTCACCGGCCTGGCGGTGTCCTTCGAAGGTTATGTGCTGGGCAATGAGGCGCTGATCATCGCCGGCATGATGGTCGGCGCGGCCGGCATCCTGCTGACCCGGTTGATGGCCAAGGCGATGAACCGGCCGATCCGCAACGTGCTGTTCTCCAACTTCGGCGGCGGTGCCGGAGGCGAGGCACAGGCGATCACCGGCGCGCAGAAGCCCATCGAAGCGTCGGACGTCGCGGCGATGATGGCCTTTGCCGAGCGCGTGGTGATCGTGCCCGGCTACGGCATGGCGGTGGCGCAGGCCCAGCACAAGATCTGGGAACTGGCGCAGCGGCTGGGCCAGCGTGGCGTGAAAGTGAAGTTCGCGATCCACCCGGTGGCCGGGCGCATGCCCGGGCACATGAACGTGCTGCTGGCCGAGGCCGGCGTGCCCTACGACCTGATCGCCGACATGGACGACATCAACCCCGAATTCGCCAATACCGACGTGGTGCTGGTGATCGGTGCCAACGACGTGGTCAATCCGGTGGCGCGGACCGACCCGGCCAGCCCGATCTACGGCATGCCGGTGCTGGACGTGGTCAACGCGCGCAACGTGGTGGTGATCAAGCGTGGCAAGGGCACCGGTTTTGCCGGCATCGAGAATGCGCTGTTCTACGCCGACAACACCCGCATGCTCTATGGCGACGGCGCCGAAGCGGCGGCCTCGCTGGTGAGTGAACTGAAGGCGCTCGACGGCGGGCATTGAGTTGAGGACCGGGGTCGGATCCCTTTCCGCAGGAAAGGGCTCTGCCCCCCTTGCCGGCCAGCGGCCGGCACTACCCCATCCGCGCGTGGTGGCTGCAGCGGGTAGGTGCGGTCCCTGGTCCGCACGCCTTTGCCGGCCAGCGGCCGGCACTACCGAATCCACGAATCTCTACGCGCTCAGCGCGCCAGCCAGGCACCTACGGCCACGGCCACGGCCAGCCACAGCCATTCCACCGCGCCGTTGGCCAGGCTGATCAGGGTCCAGGCCAGGTGCGGGCCCATCCGCGTGGTGGCATCCCACAGGTCCAGGCCGATCGAGCCGCCCATCCAGGCGCTGGCGATGGCCCAGTTGGCCACGGCGGCCACCAGCAGGGTGCCGAGCACGACCAGGGCGACGCGCAGCCGGCCTGGGCCCAGCGTGCCCAGGCGCAGCATGAACACCAGTTCCAGGGCGGCCAGCACCGCCATCCAGCCGACCTGCCGGCCGGTCATCAGCGCCAGGACCATCCAGGCGAGGGGAGCGACAAACAGGCCCAGCAGCAGCATGAGGGGCCAGAGCCAGGTCACGGTCCTGGCACGCGCGGCATTGGAGGACATCGAAGCTCCCAGAAGATCACCCACAGGATACTGTGGTTTGCCGCAGTGCACCGGCGGTGCGGGGGCGGCTGGGCTAGAATGCCGTCTTGCGTGGCCACGGCCACGGCCCCATATCGGTCCCCATGTATTCCCGTAGCAGCGAACCTGTCCACTTCGAACGCGATTGCGAGGCCGTGATGGTCCCGCAGGGCGACACCGTGACCCTGCCTGCCGGCAGCTATGGGTACATCACCCAGGCGCTGGGCGGCAGTTATTCGGTGTTCGTCGAGGGCAACCTGTTCCGCATCGCCGGCAAGGACGGCGATGCCATCGGCAAGGAGGCACCGGCGCCGCTCGAGTTGCCGGCCGACGCCACCGATGAACAGGTGGAGCAGCTGGTGTGGCAGCAGCTGCGCACCTGCTTCGATCCGGAAATTCCGGTCAACATCGTGGAACTGGGCCTGGTCTATGAAGTCGAGATCAAGCACCTGGATGAGGGCAAGCGCGAGATCGACGTGAAGATGACGCTGACCGCCCCGGGCTGCGGCATGGGCGAGATCCTGGTCGACGACGTGCGCAGCAAGCTTGAAATGATCCCGACGGTGGCCGAGGCCGACGTCGACCTGGTGTTCGACCCGCCGTGGAACCAGCACATGATGTCCGAGGCGGCCCGGCTAGAGACCGGCATGCTTTGACCCAGGGCCCGCAGTGACGCGGGCCCGGCACTACCCGCAACCAGAACAGGAATCCTCCGGTGTCCCAGTCCATCCCCAGCTTCGCCGTCACCCGTTCGGACCACCCGCGCAGCGCTGAAGAGCGCGCCAAGATCCTGGAGAAGCCGGGCTTCGGCCTGCACTTCACCGATCACATGGTGGAAGTGCGCTGGGACAAGGATGCCGGCTGGCACAATGCCAACGTGCGCGCCTACGGCCCGCTGCAGCTGGACCCGGCCGCCGCCGTGCTGCATTACGGCCAGGAAATCTTCGAAGGCATCAAGGCCTACCGCCACGCCGACGGTTCGATCTGGACCTTCCGCCCGGATGCCAACGGCCGTCGCCTGCAGCGTTCGGCGCAGCGCCTGGCGTTGCCGGAACTGCCGGTGGAGATCTTCGTCGAATCGCTGAAGCAGCTGATCGCCGTCGACAGTGACTGGGTGCCTTCGGCCGATGAGTCGAGCCTGTATTTCCGCCCGTTCATGATCGGCGACGAGGCCTTCCTCGGCGTGCGCGGCGCGCACAAGGCCGGCTACTACGTCATCGCCAGCCCGGCCGGCCCGTACTTCGCCAAGGGTGTTGCCCCGGTGTCCATCTGGCTGTCCACCGAGTACGCGCGTGCGGCCAAGGGCGGCACCGGTGCCGCCAAGTGCGGTGGCAACTACGCTGCCTCGCTGCTCCCGCAGCAGAAGGCGCAGGCGCAGGGCTGCTCGCAGGTACTGTTCCTCGACCCGGTCGAAGGCAAGTACCTGGAAGAACTGGGCGGCATGAACGTGTTCCTGGTCTACAAGGACGGCACGCTGGTCACCCCGGAACTGTCGGGCAGCATCCTCGAGGGCATCACCCGCGAGAGCATCCTGCAGTTGGCCCGCGACCGTGGCATGAAGGTCGAAGAGCGCAAGGTCAGCATCGACGAGTGGAAGGACGGCGTCGCCTCCGGTGCGATCAGCGAAGTGTTTGCCTGTGGCACCGCCGCGGTGGTCACTCCGATCGGCCAGCTGAAGGGCGAGGGCTTCTCGGTGGGCGACATCAACGCGCCGGCCGGCGAAGTCACCATGTCGCTGCGCAAGGAACTGACCGATATCCAGTACGGCCGCCTGCCGGACCGCCACAACTGGCTGGTCAAGCTGGGCTGATCGCCCACATCGAATCGTAGAGCCGGGCCCGCGCCCGGCTGCGCTTCTGGAAAGCCCGTCCCCGCGACGGGCTTTCTGCGTTTCGAGCCAAGGGATCAGATCCCTTTCCGCGTGAGAAAGGGATCTGCCCCGGATCGGTGGACGCCGATGTCGGCAAAGTCATTCCAGGACACGTGACGACCCAGTCAGGTCTGTGCAGGACACGAGAAAGTTCCTTCACCTTCACAAACCCTCGACCCGAAAAGTCTCAGAACGAACATTTCATCTTGCTGAAAAGACGCTGAAAATCTTGTGGTGTCCGGTTTCGGCCATTAGCGTCATATGTACGGCGGATCGTTAGGGGGATCCGCTGACTCATCGGACTTCGAACCTCGCCAACGCAAGCCAGCCCAGGGTTCGGGCCGGTGCTTCTGCCGATTCCGGCATTCACACCACAAGAAAGGGAAATACGATGTCCCAGGTAACGCAACCGCGTGTGCGTCGAGTGTGGGTGGTCCTTGGTGCGTCCGTTCTGTCATCGCTGCTGCTGGCCACGCCTGCGCTGGCCGGTGACGTCCAGCTCAGCGGCCTGCAGTCCGCGCCGACGCACCAGCGCTTCATCGTGAAGTACCGCGACGGCAGTGCGCCGGTGGCCAACACCACGGCACTGGCCTCTTCTCTGAAGACTGCCGCCGCCGGCCTGGCCAGCAGCCAGGGCCGCGCGCTGGGCCTGCAGGAGGTCCGCAAGCTGGCCGTTGGCCCGACCCTGGTCAGGACCGATCGCCCGCTTGACCAGGCCGAATCCGAGCTGCTGATGCGCAAGCTCGCCGCCGACCCGAACGTGGAATACGTCGAAGTCGACCAGATCATGCGTGCGACGCTGACCCCGAATGACACCCGCTTCAGCGAACAGTGGGGCTTCGGTACCTCCAACGCGTCGATCAACGTGCGGCCGGCCTGGGACAAGGCCACCGGCACCGGCGTGGTGGTGGCCGTGATCGATACCGGCATCACCAACCATCCCGATCTCAACGCCAACATCCTGCCTGGCTATGACTTCATCAGCGATGCCGCGATGGCGCGCGATGGCGGTGGCCGCGACAACAACCCGAATGACGAGGGCGACTGGTACGGCGCCAACGAGTGCGGCTCGGGCATCCCGGCCTCCAACTCCAGCTGGCACGGTACCCACGTCGCCGGCACCGTGGCGGCGGTGACCAACAACAGCACCGGCGTGGCCGGTACTGCGTTCAATGCCAAGGTCGTCCCGGTGCGCGTGCTGGGCAAGTGCGGCGGTTACACCTCCGACATCGCCGACGCGATCGTGTGGGCCTCTGGCGGCACCGTCAGTGGCGTGCCGGCCAACGCCAACCCGGCCGAGGTCATCAACATGTCGCTGGGTGGTGGCGGCACCTGCTCGGCCACCTACCAGAACGCCATCAACGGCGCGGTCAGCCGTGGTACCACCGTGGTGGTCGCCGCCGGCAACAGCAACACCAACGTGTCCTCGTCGGTGCCGGCCAACTGCGCGAACGTGATCGCGGTGGCGGCCACGACCTCGGCCGGTGCGCGTGCCAGCTTCTCCAACTACGGTGCCGGCATCGACATTTCCGGCCCGGGCCAGAGCATCCTGTCCACCCTCAACACCGGTACCACCACGCCGGGCAGCGCCAGCTACGCGTCGTACAACGGCACCTCGATGGCGGCGCCGCATGTGGCCGGCGTGGTTGCGCTGATGCAGTCGGTGGCGCCGAGCGCACTGAGTCCGGCGCAGGTCGAAAGCATCATCAAGAGCACTGCACGCCCGCTGCCGGGCGCCTGCTCCGGTGGCTGCGGCGCCGGCATCGTCGACGCCAACGCGGCCGTGGATGCGGCGATCAACGGCGGTGGCAACCCGAACCCGGGTGGCAACGTGCTGCAGAACAACGTGCCGGTGACCGGCCTGGGCGCTGCGACCGGTGCCGAGCTGAACTACACCGTCGCCGTTCCGGCCGGTAGCAGCCAGCTGCGCGTGACGATCAGTGGCGGCAGCGGCGATGCCGACCTGTACGTGCGCCAGGGCAGTGCCCCGACCGATACCAGCTACACCTGCCGTCCGTACCTGAGTGGCAACAGCGAGACCTGCACCATCAACAGCCCTGCCGCTGGCACGTGGTATGTGCGGGTGAAGGCCTACAGCACCTTCTCGGGCGTGACCCTCAACGCCCAGTACTGAGCCCAAGTCCCTCTCCAAGGGCACGCCCTGGCTTCGGCCGGGGCGTTCTTGCTTCTGTGGGGCCGAGCCCATGCTCGGCTGCTCTGGCTGCGGACCGTTGTGCCGCGCTGGCACGCGGTTGCCGAGCATGGCTCGGCACTACAAGGGCAGCGCTCTGGCAGGTGCCGAGCTTGGTCGGCGCGCGGTTCCTCAGACCGACTCGAAGCGGTTCGCGGCCACGTTCTTGCGCACGTGCTGCGGGTCGAAGATCCGCCCGTTCATCGCGATGTACACGCCGCTCGGCAACGACTGCACCGCACCGATCGCACAGCCGATGTTGAACTCCGCATCCGAGCCGCGGAAGCGTGCCGGGCTCAGCGCACCGGTCATCACGATGGTCTTGTCCGGGATCGTCGCCAGCACCTTGCCGGTCTGCACCATCGAGTCGGTGCCGTGGGTCACCAGGACGTGCCGGGTCGGCTGCGCGGCGATGGTGGCGCGGATCAGCTCGCGGTCCTCATCGTTGATGTGCAGCGAATCCTTGCGCAGGATCGGAATCACGTTGAAGCGGAACGTCACGCCCAGCTCGCGCAGGATCATGCCGATCTGCGGATCGCCAATCTGGTAGTCCGACTTGTCGTCGAAGTAGATCTTGTCGATCGTGCCACCGGTGGTGACGACCAGGAGCTCTTCCATCATGTGCATGCGCGAAACCAGGACAGGTACTGCGGCGCGGGGCCAGGAATGCAGATGATACGGCCCAGCGGGCGCAGCGTCAGCGTTGCTTGCCGAAGCGGGCGCGCAGGCCGGGCAGGCTGGCGCTGAAGATCACCAGCAGGGCCAGCGCGATCTCGATCAGCGCCAGCCAGCGCGTTTCCGGATGGCTCCAGGCGCTCATCACGCCGTGGCTGAACCAGCCCAGCGCCAGGACCGAGGCCCAGAATCCGGCCTTGCGCCAGCCCAGGCGCACGGCGATGGCCAGCGCCAGCGGCGGCGCGGTGAACACCAGCTGGGTCGCCAGCCAGTGCTTGTCATTGATGAACCAGCCGGCGAACAGCGCGGCCAGCCCCATCAGGGCCAGCAGCAGGACCGTGCGCGGCGCGGCGCTCATCGGGCCAACCGCTGCGCGATGCCGGCCACCCGGCGCCCCAGCGCGCGCGCCAGCACGGCTTCGTCGTCGGTCGGCTGCGGGTCGTCGGCGGCACCGGCGACGTGGCTGGCGCCATAGGGTGTGCCGCCACTGGTGGTATGGCTCAGCGCCGGTTCGGTGAACGGAATGCCGACGATCACGCAGCCATGGTGCAGCAGCGGCACCTGCATCGACAGCAGGGTCGATTCCTGCCCGCCATGCATGGATGCGGTGGACGTGAACACGCCGGCCGGCTTGCCGGAGAGGGTGCCATTGACCCATTCGGCGCCCAGCCCATCCAGGAAATGCTTCACCGGCGCGGCCATGTTGCCGAAGCGGGTCGGGCTGCCGAGCAGCAGGCCCTGGCATTCGACCAGGTCCTGCACGCTTACATAGGGGGCGCCATCGTCGGGTACCGGCGGCTGCGCGGTCTGGGTCACTGCGGCCACCGGCGGCACCGTGCGCAGGCGCGCAGTCATGCCCGGCACTTCGCCGATGCCCCGCGCGATCTGGCGCGCCAGCCGTGCCACCGAACCGCCCCGGCTGTAATACAGCACCAGAATCTCGCCCATCGTGCCCGCTTCTCCTCGTCGTGTGGCCACCAGTATGGCTATCCTGCGAGCATTCCGCATCGGGTACCCTTCCACCGATGGAACCTTTGGATACGCTCAACCTGTGGATGGAGCGCGCGCGGGATCGCGCACGGGCCATCAGTTTCGGCCGCTTCCTGTGGCATCGCTTCCTCGACGACCGCCTGTTCCAGGCAGCGGCGGCGCTGGCGTACACCACGGTGTTCGCGCTGGTGCCGCTGGCCATCGTGGTGTTCGGCGTGCTCTCGGCCTTCCCCGTTTTCGACCGCTGGAGCGACCAGCTCAGCGACTACGTCTTCTCCAACTTCGTGCCCTCCGCTGCGCGCGCGGCCGAGGGTTACCTGCGGCAGTTTTCGGCCAGTGCCGGCCAGCTGACCGCCGCCGGCTTCATCGCACTGGTCGCCTCACTGCTGATCACGCTCAACAGCGTGGAAGAGACCTTCAACCAGATCTGGCGGGTCGGCTCGAGCCGGCCCAAGCTGACCCGCTTCCTGGTCTACTGGACCGTGCTGACCCTGGGCGCGATGCTCGCCGCTGCGTCGCTGGCGGTGTCGGCGCGGGTGTTCGCGATGCCGTTGTTCGGTACCCAGGAGGGCCGTTGGCTGGCCGAACTGGCGCTGCGGCTGGCACCGATCCTGATCGAGTTCGTCTGCATCACGCTGATGTTCCGTGTGGTACCGCACCACACGGTGAAATGGCGGCATGCCGTGCCCGGCGCGATCCTGGCGGCGGTGATCCTGGAGCTGGTGAAGTGGGGCATCGGCGCGTATCTGGGCAGCTTCCAGTCCTACCAGAAGCTGTATGGCACGGTCGCCTTCGTGCCGATCCTGCTGCTGTGGATCTACCTGTGCTGGGTGGCGGTGCTGCTGGGTGCGTCGCTGGCCTCCTCGATGGCCGCCTTCCGCTACCAGCCGGTCGAGCTGCGCCTGCCGCAGGGGTACGAGTTCTATGGGCTGCTGCGCCTGCTTGGCCGCTTCCAGCATGCACGGGCCAAGGGCAAAGGCCTGGCCGATGACGAGATCCTGCGGCTGGAGCCGATGCTGACCGATTCACTGCTGCAGGACCTGATCTGCAACCTGCAGGAGATCGACCTGCTGCGCCGCGATGAGCGCGGCGAGTGGCTGCTGTCGCGCGACCTGGACCAGGTCAGCCTGGCCGATCTGTACGAATGCACCCAGCTGCGCATCCCGGTAGCCGAGCAGCACCTGCCGTATCGCGACGACAGCCTGGGCCGTGCCGCCTTGGCGGCGCTGGATGACCTGCGACTGCCCCTGCGCGAACGCCTGAAGCGCAAGGTCAGTGATATCTATACCGACTCTGGAGACACCCCATGACCCGCAAGACGTCGTTGCCGCTGCTGCTCCCGTTGACCCTGCTGCTGGCCCTGGCGGCCTGCAAACCGGCCCAGGAGCCGGCACCGGCCAGGAGCCAGCCACCGGCGCAGGCACCGACGCCGAGCACGCCGGCACCGGTCGAGGAAACCCCGGCCGAGCGCACCACCGCCGAGTTCCCGACGCTGAAGATGAAGGCGGTGGATGGCAGCGACTACGACCTGGCCGCGCATCGCGGCAAGTGGGTGGTGGTGAACTTCTGGGCCACCTGGTGCGCGCCGTGCCGCAAGGAAATGCCCGAGCTGTCGGCCCTGCATGCGATGCGTAGCAACATCGAAGTGGTCGGCTTGGCTTACGAGGACATCGAAGTGCCGGAGATGCAGTCGTTCCTGGCCAAGCATCCGGTGACCTATCCGATCGTGATCGTGGACCCGTTCGATCCGCCGGCCGACTTCGCCACGCCGCGTGGCCTGCCGCTGACGCATCTGCTGGACCCGCAGGGCAAGCTGGCGCACACGTTCCTTGGCCCGGTGACCGCCGCCGACATCGAGAAGCAGATCGCGGCTGCCAAGTAGTGGGTTTGTCGGCAGGGCCTGCGGCCCTGCACCCGCGGTAGTGCCGGCCGCTGGCCGGCAACC
>NZ_JAXBQT020000028.1:0-56932 GCF_047520755.2 Stenotrophomonas sp. FR010
CGATGGCGCCATCCATGGCGCCAACGGTCCTGCCCACCCACACCGCCCCACCTTCGACAGATTCCCGCGGCGGCTGGCAGGTGTCGACCTTGGTCGACACGATAGATCCACGCCATGCGTGGATGGAGGTATCTGGAATCTGTCTGGAGAAAAGCCCCCTTCTTGTTGAAGGGCGCGCGCCGACAGGCGCGGGGATAAGGAAAAATGCGCGGACACCGCGCCGTGTCTTGGGCGCGTCATTGCGCCGGCTTATCATGCGCGGATGACTTCCGTACGCCTGACCTGTGCGCTGGCGCTGCTGCTGCCCCTGGCTGCCTGCACCACCGCGCCCCCCCCCTCCGCCTCCGTTCCCACTTCCATCGCTGCGGCGGCACCGCCGAAGCTGCTGCTGATCTCCATCGACGGCCTGCGCGCCGATGCGCTGGACCGCAGCCTGACCCCGAACCTGCAACGCCTGATCGATGGCGGCGTGCGCGCACGCTGGATGACCCCGTCCTATCCGTCGCTGACCTTCCCGAATCACTACACCCTCGTTACCGGCCTGCGCCCGGACCACCACGGCATCGTCAACAACAGCATGGACGATGAAGCACTGGGCCGGTTCGAGCTGAGCAATCGCGAAGCGGTTACCACCAGTGGCTGGTGGGGCGGCGAACCGATCTGGGTCGGCGCCGAGAATGCTGGCGTGCGTTCGGCCACCACGTCATGGCCGGGCAGTGAATCGGAGATCCGTGGCGTACGCCCCAGCCAGTGGCGCATCTACGACGGCAAGGAGCCGCTGGAACAGCGCGCCGGCATCGTGCTCGATTGGCTGTCACAGACCGACGCCGATGCCCCCCGCCTGACCACGCTGTACATGGAACACGTGGACAAGGCCGGTCACAACTACGGCCCCGAGTCGAAGCAGTACGCCGACGCCATCGTGCGCGCCGACCAGATCGTCGGCCAGGTGCTCGATGGGCTGCAGCAGCGCGGCCTGGCCTCGACCACCAACGTGATCGTGGTCTCTGACCATGGCATGGCCAGTGTCCCCGCTGGCCAGGTGATCGCCACCGAATCGATGGTCGACCCGGCGATTGCGCGCAATGTCAGCCAGGGCCAGTCGGTCGGCTTCGCACCGGTGGTCGGCCATGAAGCCGCCGCCGAACGCGCTCTGCTCGGCCGCCACGCGCACTACGAATGCTGGAAGAAAGAAAAACTGCCGGCGCGCCTGCACTACGGCACCCATCCGCGCATTCCCGCCATTGTCTGCATGATGGATGAAGGCTGGGATGCCCTGCATCAGGAAAAGATCGCCAGGCGCGAACAGCAGGACCGCGGCTCGCACGGCTACGACAACGCGCTGCCGTCCATGCGCGCGGTGTTCGTGGCCAGTGGCCCGTCGTTCCGCCAGGGCCTGGTGATCGATGGCTTCGACAATGTCGATGTCTATCCACTGCTGGCACACCTTCTGCAGGTACCAGCCGCGCCGAACGACGGCAACCCGGAAACGCTGAAGAAGACCCTGCGCTGATCCGGTTGTAGAGCCGAGCCCACGCTCGGCTGCATTGCGCCAGCCGGGCATGGGCTCGGCTCTGCAAAATCATGCATAAAAAAACGCGGCGCCAGGCGCCGCGTTCTTCCTTGGACAAGTCGCGCGGCCGGATCAGGCCTTGGCGACGGCCTTCTTCGCCACGGCCTTCTTCGCCGGAGCCTTGGCCACGGTCTTCTTGGCAACCGGGGCGGCGGCGCCTACGGCGACCTTGCTCGCGGTATGCGAACGGGCGTTGCCGTAGCTGGCGTTGTAGCGCTTGCCCTTGGCGGTCTTGCGGTCACCCTTACCCATGTCTTCAACTCCTCAAGTGTGAAATCTGGTTACCCCGTACTGACACGGGTTCGGCGGGGCCGCCTTGCTGGGCGCCCCCGCGCACGATCGAAAATCCTATCATGGAGCGCCTAGTGCGCGCAGCTGGCGTCGTGTACGTGGCCGTGGTTCAGGCGCAGGTTGACCAGATGGGCAACGCCCACCAGCAGGCCACCGATGGTCATCACCACCGCATGCGGCACGGCGTTGTGATGCAGCGGCTCGTACAGCACGCCAGCCCACAGCGCGATCAGGCCGGGGATCAGGAAGCCCAGCGCACGCAGCGCGCCATGGCGGCGGTAACCCCAGACCAGGCTGAACAGCCCAAGCAGGGTCACGAACAGCACCAGCGCCTGTTCAACGCCGTCGCTCAGCCAGAACGACAGGCCCAGCGAGGGCGCTGCCGCCAGCAGCACCGGGATGACTGCGCAATGCACCGCGCAAAGCATCGAACCGGTGGCACCGAAACGGTCGAGCAGGTGGCGCAGGCGTGAGGACAAGGACATGACTTCCAGCAGGGTCGGCGAATCGTTATGGAATAATATAACATCCCTTCCCGACCCGCACGCTTTCCCTCCCCCTGTCCCATCGACGGGATTCGTGCGCCCCGCGATTGATACAGTGTAACAAAGGACCCATCCATGCCCGCCCACACCGCACGGCTCAAGCCGCATTCCCTGGCCCTGGCCCTCGCCGCCCTGCTGCCGTCCGTCGCCTTCGCAGCCGGTCAGGACACCGCCCATCGTGACCGCCACCTGACCGAGCTGTCCTCGGTGCAGGTCACCGCGTCGCCGCTGCAGGGCGATGCCGAATCCCTTGCGCGCCCGGTGGAGGTGCTGGCCGGTGAGCGCCTGGACGAACAGAAGGCCGGCACCCTCGGCGATACCGTGGCCAAGCTGCCCGGCGTGCAGAGCACCTTCTTCGGCCCCGGCGTCGGCCGCCCGATCATCCGTGGCCAGGAAGGCCCGCGCGTGGCCGTGCTGTCCAACGGCATGGGCAACATGGATGCATCCACCGTCAGTGCGGACCATGCCACCAGCATCGAACCGTTCCTGGCCGACCAGATCGAAGTGCTGAAGGGCCCGGCCACGCTGCTGTTCGGCAGCGGTGCCATCGGTGGCGCGGTCAACGTGGTCGATGGCCGCATCGCGCGCGAGCTGCCCGAGCGCCCGCTCAGCGGCCGCGCCGAGCTGCGTGGCAATTCGGTGAACAACGAGCGCAGCGGCATGTTCCGCCTCGATGGCGTCAGCGGCAATGTCGTGCTTCATGTGGACGGCCTGGTGCGCAATGGCGACGACTACCGCATTCCCGGCTATGCGGTGATCGACAGCCTGGAAGACCACCACGACGACCACGACCACGATCACGCGGGCGAGGAAGGCGAAGAGCCGCGTCGCGGCCGCCTCGACAACAGCTCCATCCGCACCCGCGCCGGCGGCGTCGGCGCCACCTGGCTGGGCGAAGGCGGCTACTTCGGCGTGTCGGCCAGCACCTACCGCACCAACTACGGCATTCCCAACGGCGCACACGTGCACGCCGACGGCGACGATCACGGCCATGACCACGGCCACGACCACGGCGATGAAGAGGAAGGCGGCGACGAGCATGACGTGCGCATCGACATGGTGCAGAACCGCTTCGAGACCAAGGCCGGCATCTACAACCCGGTCTCGTTCCTGAAGAACATCAACGCACGCGTGGCCTACACCGACTACGAGCACGTGGAGCTGGAGGCCGGCACGCCCTCCACCCGCTTCACCAACCGTGGCATCGAGGCGCGCCTGGAAGCGGTGCAGCAGCAGATCGGTGGGTGGGACGGCGCCTTCGGCCTGCAGTTCGGCAACAGTGATTTCGGCGCCAAGGGTGAAGAAGCGTTCGTACCGGATACCGGTACGAAGAACATCGGCCTGTTTGTACTGCAGGAAAAGCAGTTCGGCCCGTTCAAGCTGGAACTGGGCGGCCGCCACGACCAGGTCAAGCTGGACCCGACCGGTGACTATCGCCGCCGTACGTTCGGTGCCACCAACCTGTCTGCCGCCGGTATCTGGAAGCTCAACGACGCCGTCGACCTGCGCATCGGCGTGGACAGCTCCGAGCGTGCACCGACCAACGAAGAGCTGTATGCCGCCGGCGCACACATCGCCACCCGCTCGCTGGAAATCGGCGACGCCAACCTGAAGACCGAGCGCGGCCAGCGCGTGGAGCTGGGCATCCACACCCACAGCGAGCGCCTGGACTTCTCCGCCTCGGTCTACCAGACCAAGTTCAAGGACTTCATCTACCTGGCCGACACCGGCGTTACCGAGGGCCTGCCAGTTCGTGCGTGGACCCAGCAGGACGCGGTATTCCGCGGTGCCGAGGCCGAAGCCCTGGTGCACCTGTTCGAGGGCGGCGCCGGTGACTGGGACCTGCGCCTGTTCGGTGACTACGTGAAAGCCAAGCTGGATGGCAGCGGCAGCCGCAACCTCGACATTGCCGTTCCGCATGGCGACCACAACCATAACTACAGCGTGGAACTTGCCAACACCGGCTACCTGCCGCGCATCGCCCCGGCCCGCGTCGGTGCCGACCTGCGCTGGTCGAAGGACGGCTGGCGCGCCTCGGTCGGTGCGGTGCGTTACAGCCGCCAGAAGGACGTGGCGCAGAACGAGGAGCCGAGCGATGGCTACACCCTGGTCGATGCGCACCTGGCCTATCGTTGGGACCGCAACGCCAGCAACAGCTACGAGGTGTTCCTGGATGGCAGCAACCTGACCAACCGCGAAGTGCGTCCGCATACCTCTCTGCTGCGCGACTACTCGCCGCTGCCGGGCCGTGGCGTCGCATTCGGTATCCGCGCGTTCTTCTGACTCTCCTCCATCCACGCATGGCGTGGATCTACTGCACCACGCCGGGGGTCGGATCCCATTCCGCAGGAATGGGCTCTGACCCCGGCCTGAGACCACGCATGGCGTGGATCTCCTTGCCACTCCTTCCACGCGTACGCAGCGGGGGCCTTCGGGCCCCCGTTTTCATTTCGACCCACGCGCTCACACACCCGTCACAAAGATGTGCGTACGACAACAAGCGGACAATCCCGCCACTCAATGCCTCGCCAAACGGACACTTTTGTCCGAAAATAACTCCATGACCGCCCAACGTGCCGATGCTGCTGCCCGCCGTGCCCTCATCCTCGACGCCGCCGATCATGTCTTCGGCCAACATGGCGTCACCGCCCCGCTGGATCTGGTGGTCGAACGCGCCCAGGTGGGCCGCGCCACCCTGTACCGCAACTTCCCCGACCGCACCGCGCTGATCCAGGCGCTGCTGCAGCGTACGGTCGACCGCATCCGGCGCCAGGTCGAACAGCTCGGCGACCGCGACGACGCACTGTTCGAGGTGTTCGAGGGCATGGCCCAGCGCATCATCGATTCGCCGGCGCTGGCCGATTACTGGCGTGCGGTCGATTCGGACGTGCCGGCCATGCGCGCGGCGCGCGAGACCGTGCGCGACCTGCTGGAGGAGCCGATCGCCCGCGCCAAGGCCGCCGGGCTGTGCCGTGCCGATCTGGAGAAGACGGATATTTCACTGATCTCGGGCATGCTGGGCGCAGCCCTGCGCGGCAAGACCCGCGACGAGCGCGCCCACCTCGCCGGGCGCGCCCTGCAGCTGCTGCGCGGGGGTCTCCAGGGAGCAACCAGCGAGGCCCGCTGATGGTCCAGCCGTATCTGAAGCCGGTTCCGGATTGGGAGGAGCACGAGAAGCCGACCATGCCCGGCTCGGCGTCGATGCCCTGGCACCCACCGTACCGGCGTGTGGCTTATGCGCTGGTATCGCTGCTGGTGGCGATCACCGGCGGGCTGGGCAATGCGCTGGTCACTGCCAACCTGCCGTTCCTGCAGGGCCAGCTGGCGCTGACCCCGACCCAGGGCAGCTGGCTGGTGGCGGCCTATGCAATGGTCAATGTCACCGCCAACCTGCTGGCCTTCAAATTCCGCCAGCAGTACGGCATCCGCCTGTTCGCCGAAATCGGGCTGGGCCTGTACGCGGCGCTGGCGGTGCTGCACCTGTTCGTCGGCAGCTTCGAGACCACGATGCTGACCCGTGCCGCCAGCGGCTTCGCCGGCGCGGCCTGTTCGACCTTGGGCACGCTGTACATGCTGCAGGCCCTGCCCCGCCGCTTTACCGGCAACCTGCTGGTGGTCGGCGTCGGCCTTTCGCAGCTGGCGGTGCCGATCGCCTGGATCGTTTCACCAGGCTTGGTGGATACCGGCCAGTGGCACCAGCTGTATTCGTTCGAGGCCGGCCTTGCGTTGTGCGCATTCGCCGCCGTAGTGGTGTTGAAGCTGCCGCCCGGCATCCAGGTGAAGGCCTTCGAGCCGCTGGATTTCCTTACCTTCGCGTTGCTGGCGCCGGCGGTTGCGCTGCTGGTGATCGTACTGGCGCAGGGCTACACCCGTTGGTGGCTCAACACGCCGTGGCTGGGCTGGGCGCTGATCGCCTCGATCGTGCTGTCCACCACCGCCTTCATCATCGAACACTACCGGCGCAATCCGCTGCTGCAGACACGCTGGCTGGCCAGCCTGCCCGTACTGCATTTCATCGTCGGCGCGTTCCTGATCCGCTTCCTGACCACCGAGCAGTCCTACGGCGTGGTCAACCTGATGCGCACGCTCGGCATGGGCCCTGATCAGTTGCGGCCGCTGTTCGTGGTGATTCTTGCCGGCGTGATCACCGGTATCGCCGGCACTGCACTGACTTTCGGGCCCAAACGGCTGATCCCGCAGCTGCTGATGGCGATCCTGCTGCTGGGCGCTGCCGCCTTCTTCGACCAGCACCGCACCAGCCTGGATCGGCCGCACGACTTCTACGCCAGCCAGTTCCTGGCCTCGGTCGGTGCCGGCATGTTCATGGGCCCGCTGATCATGCTCGGCATTTCCGCTGCGTTGAAACAGGGTGTGGACCACATGATCACCTTCCTGGTGACGCTGTCGATCACGCAGACGCTGGGCGGCCTGGCAGGTTCGGCGGTGCTGGGGACCTTCCAGCTGCATCGCGAGCAGTTGTACTCCAGCGCGTTGACCAGCCAGCTCGATCCCGCCGATCCGGTGGTGGCGCAGCGCCTGCGCATCCAACAGCAGCTGTATGCCGCCCAGATCACCGACCCGGTGCTGCGCAGCGCGCAGGGCAGCGCGCAGCTGGCGCAGACCACTCGCCGCGAAGCCAACGTGCGCGGCTTCAATGATGTGTTCACGCTGAGCGGCTGGCTGGCGATCGGCTTCCTGTGCTGGTTGCTGCTGCTGTCGCTGCGCACCGCCGTGCTCAAGCAATGGCGCAAGCGCCACCCCGCCCTTTCCACTGCGGCCACGCCAGCCGCGCCCCGCTGAGTTCTCGACCATGCCCCCCGTCCCGCCCCGATCCGACGACGCCGACAACGTGACCCCACCGCCGCCGACCGACGCGGCGCCTGCGCCCACACCCGTTGAACCGGCGGTCGCGCCGAAGTACCTCAAGCCCAGCGCGCGCAGCGTGGTAGTGATGGTGGTGGTCGCCCTGCTGGGCATCGCGCTGATCCTGCGCGCCTGGCACCTGTGGCCGTTCACCAGCAGCGTGATGGTGACCGACAACGCCTATGTGCGCGGACAGATCACGGTGATGGCGCCGCAGGTGAATGGCTATGTGACTGAAGTGCTGGTGAAGGATTTCCAGCACGTAAGGCAGGGCGAGCCGCTGCTGCGCATCGATGACCGCATCTATGCCCAACGCGTCGCCCAGGCGCAAGCGACGCTGGACAGTGCGCGCGCGGCGCTGGCCAACTCCGACCAGTCGCAGGCGCAGAACCGTGCGCAGATCGCCTCGGCGCGCGCCACGCTCTCGGCTGGCCAGGCCGAACTGCAGCGCGCGCGCAACGAGCTGAAGCGCTACGAGGAACTGGCCGCGCAGCAGTTGGTGTCGATCAATGACCGCGACAAGTTCCGCACCAGCCAAGCCTCGGCGCAGGCCAGCGTGCAGCAGTCGCAGGCGCAGATCCGAATCGCCGAGGAAACACTGGTGTCGACCCAGGTCGCGCGCAAGAGCCTGGAGGCCCAGGTGGAAAGCGCACAGGCGCAGCTGGAACTGGCCCGCATCGACCTGGCCAATACGGTGATCCACGCACCGCGCGACGGCCAGATCAGTGAAGCCAGCGTGCGCGTGGGCCAGTATGTCGCCGCCGGTTCGCAGCTGCTGTTCCTGGTACCTGACACACTGTGGGTGGTGGCCAACTACAAGGAAGGCCAGACCTGGGGAATGGCGATCGGCCAGCCGGCCACGTTCTCGGTGGACGCGTTCCAGGGCCAGGTGCTGCGCGGCCGCGTGCAGGAGATCGCGCCCGCCACCGGATCGGAGTTCAGCGTGTTGCGCCCGGACAATGCCAGCGGCAACTTCACCAAGGTGGTGCAGCGGCTGCCGGTGCGGATATCGATCGATGAAGGCCAGAAGCTGGCCGCGCAGCTGCGGCCCGGCATGTCGGTGATCGTGCGGGTGGATACCGCAGGCAAACCGAAGGACTAGCCCTTGTCATGAAACGGGGTCAGGTCCCTTTTGCCAATGGCAAAGGGATCTGACCCCAATCTCAAATCTCAGCATGCCGGCCAGCGGCCGGCACTACCATTGCGTTACCCCGCGCAGCGCGCGCAGAGACCGTGCACTTCCAGCGTCTGTGCCTGCGGCTGGAAGCCCAGTTCCTTGGCCCGCTTCTCCAGCTGGCTGACGATCTCGCGGTCTTCCAGCTCCACTGCGCTGTGGCAGCTGTTGCAGATCAGGAATGGCACCGAATGCGCAGCGCTGCTGGGATGATGGCAGGCCACGAAGGCATTCACCGACTCCAGCTTGTGCACAAAGCCATTGGCCATCAGGAAGTCCAGCGCGCGGTACACGGTGGGCGGGGCATCAGCGCCCACGCCCTTGCCGTTGCGTACCCATTCCAGCAGCTCGTAGGCCTTGACCGGCTTGCCGGCCTCGGCGATCAGCTTCAGCACATTGGCGCGGATCGGGGTCAGGCGCAGCCCGCGTTCGCGCGAGACACGCTCGACCACCGCCACGAAATCCGATGCGTCGTGGACGTGGTGGTGCGGGGCGGTACAGGCAGTGGCGGTCTTGGCGGGCATGCGTGTTCTCCGGTTCGGGCCTGGCAAGGATGCCTCAGGCCGTTGCTACCTTGGTGATGGCCACATCAATGCGTTTCAAGGCCTGCTCGCGCCCGGCCAAGTACACGGTATGGGAAATGTCAGGGCTGACCTGGGTGCCGGTGATGGCCACGCGCAGTGGCTGGGCGACCTTGCCCATGCCTATTTCCAGCGCTGCGGCCGCGTCATGCAGGGCCACCCCCACCGACTCGGCGGTCCATTCCGGCAGCGCGGCCAGCAGCTCGCGGGCCTTGCCCAGCGCCACCTCGGCACCGGCCTTGAAGTGCTTGGCCACCGCCGCTTCATCGTATTCGGTCAGCGGCTGGTACCAGACCACGGCCTTCTCGGCCATTTCCTTCAGGGTCTGCACGCGTTCACGCAGGGCGATCACCACATCCTCCGGAGCCGGGCCGGCGGCCACGTCCAGCCCCAGCTTCTGCAGCTGGTAGACCAGGTGCGGCACGATCGCGGCCACGTCCTCGGTCTTCAGGAAGTGCTGGTTGACCCAGCCCAGCTTGGCCATGTCCAGGCGCGAGGCCTTGGAATTGCAATCCTTCACGTCGAACAGGTCGATCAGTTCCTGGCGGCTGAACAGCTCCTGGTCACCATGCGACCAGCCCAGGCGGGCCAGGTAGCTCAGCAGCGCATCGGGCAGGTAGCCGGCGTCCTTGTACTGCATCACGTCAGCCGCACCGGTGCGCTTGGACAGCTTGGCGCCCTGCTCGTCCAGGATCATCGGCATGTGGCCGAACCTGGGCACCGGCGCGCCGATGCCTTCATACAGGTTGATCTGGCGCGGGGTGTTGTTGATGTGGTCGTCGCCGCGGATGACCTCGGTGATGCCCATGTCCCAGTCGTCCACCACCACCGCGAAGTTGTAGGTGGGGTAGCCGTCCGGGCGGAAGATGACCATGTCATCCAGCTCGCTGTTGGCGATCTCGATGCGGCCCTTGATCAGGTCATCGAACACCACCGTGCCTTCCAGCGGGTTCTTGAAGCGGATGACGCGGTTCGGGTCGTCCCGGTAGGGCAGGCCCAGATCGCGCGCAGCGCCGTTGTAGCGCGGCTTTTCCTGCCTGGCCATGGCGGCCTCGCGCATGGCATCCAGCTCCTCGCGGGTCTCGTAGGCGTAGTACGCCTTGCCCTCGGCGATCAGCTGCTCGGCCACTTCCTGGTAACGGGCGACGCGGTCGGTCTGGTAGATCGGGCCTTCGTCGTAGTCCAGGCCCAGCCACTCCATCGCCTCCAGGATGGCGTCGATTGCGCCCTGGGTGCTGCGTTCGCGGTCGGTGTCCTCGATGCGCAGCACGAACTCACCGCCGCGGTGACGGGCCTCCAGCCAGCAGTACAGCGCGGTGCGGGCACCACCGATGTGCAGGTAGCCAGTGGGACTGGGGGCGAAGCGGGTGCGGCAGGTCATGGACGGCTCGAGGAACGGGAATCCCCCGATTTTACCAGCCCACCGCCCCCGACGGAAAAAGGGGACGGAGGGGATTAAGTCGCGATTGCCCAGCCCTGGGGTGCTGCAACCGGGAAGCGGAGGGGAGATACGACTTAATCCCCTCCGTCCCCTTTTACGGTTCTGCCTTTCGCGGGAAGGACGGCTCGCGCATTGCGGCGTTGTAGGCGAACGAAGCGACGATGGCCGCGGCCTGCTTCAGGTCTTCCGGTTCGGCGTGGTCCCAGGTGTCCAGGTGGCTGTGGTGGACGTTGGTGAAGTAGTCCAGCCGGTCCTGGATGAACTGGAAGCCCGGCAGGCCGATGCGATCGAAGCTGATGTGGTCGGTACTGCCGGTGTTGCGGGTGGCCACGGTGGTGGCGCCCACGTCATGGAACGGCGCCAGCCAGGCTTCGAAGATCGGCATCGCCGCCAGGTTTTCCTGCGCGTAGATGCCACGGAAGCGGCCCGAGCCGTTGTCCATGTTGAAGTAAACCTGGAACTTGCTGTAATCGCGGGTCTTCTGCAGTGCACCGGTCGGCTCGCGCAGCGACGCCGGCAGCGCCTTCTGCGCCGCGTCAGTGGGCTCGGGGAAGCGACCGAAATGCTTGGCGACGTAGGCCTGCGAGCCGATCAGGCCCTGCTCCTCGCCGCTCCACAGCGCCACGCGGATGGTGCGCCTGGGCTTGGCGCCGGTGGCCTTGAGGATGCGCATCGCCTCCATCATCACCGCCACGCCCGCCGCGTTGTCGGCCGCACCGGTGCCGCTGTGCCACGAATCCAGGTGCGCACCGATCATCACCACTTCATCGGGCTTGCTGCTGCCGCGGATCTCGGCCAGCGTGTTGTAGCCGGGCTGGTCGGCCTCGTCGGTGAAGCGCGCCGCTACATCCACGCGCAGGCGCACCGTCTGCTTGGCCTGAAGCGCGCGCACCAGCGGATTGAAGTGTTCGCTGATCATCGCCAGTTCCGGGATTCCCACCGGCTCACCGGCCTTGCGCGAACCGCCGCCGGCAACGCGGATGATGCCGTTGTCCCAGCTGCTGATGCTGATCGAGGCCAGCGCGCCCTCTTCGACGAAAAACGCATTGACCTTGGCCGCCAGCTGCTGGCGTTCCTGGTACTCCTTGACCCGCTTGGCGCGCTCGGCGGTAGCGTCCTTGTCCTTGGGCAGGGTGAACTCCTGCAGGCCCTCGAGCGAGGTTGCGTCGTGGCGGTGCGAATCGGGCTCGGTGCCCCGCTTGTATTCGCGTGCCTCGCCCAGCAGGAGGATCTTGCCGCGCAGCTTGCCGCGGTACTTCTCGATGTCTTCGGGCTTCTTGATGTCGACCTGCACCAGCTCGCCTTCGACCGGGCCCTTCGTACCGGGGGTCCAGGCTTTGGGCAGCGCATGCAGCGGCTGCACGCGGTCACCCAGCATTTCCACGCTCGCCGAGGTGAATTCCCAGCCACGGCCGAAATCATCGAAGGCTTCGTCGTGGACGTTGTCCAGCTTCCATTCGTTGAACTTGCCGCGGGTCCACGCATTGGCGCGGCCCATCGCCGGCGAATTGCTCAGGCGCGGGCCGATGCGCTCGGTGAGATAGCTGAAGGTGTCCATCACCTGCGAACGGTGGAACGCCTCCTGGCGGATGCGGCTGACCATGTCCAGGTCCACCGTCTCGCGCTGCTGCGCCCCTGCATTGCCACCCATCACCAGCGCTGCGGCCAGCACGCCCCACTTCAACACATCGCACTCCTGCCCTTCGGCTCGATCATCAACCCATCGAGTCTAGCCAGCCGGGGCGCGGCGATACCGTCCCATCGGTCATGGACGGCGCGGAAGCATGCGAACCAAGGTTCGCACCCACAGGAGAGTCTTGGTTCGTACCCGCAAAGCCGAATCACCCGCTCCATCCCAGCCACAACTGCGCCCGCTCCGGCAGCAACAGCAACCAGTGCCGCCGGTCGATGCTGCTGCAGCCGTACACCGCCGCGTGTGCCGGCCAGTCATCCGGAAGGCCGCCGATGCCGATCTCGGCCAATGCCTCCGCGCCGGCCTTCCATGGCCGATAGCGCGGCACCCGCCCGGCCACCGCGCCGCGTCCCTGCCGCGCACCCTGCAGCCAACGCAATCCCTGCCCCTGCAATCCTTCGCAGGTCACCGCCGCCAGCTGGAAGCGGACCAGACCGGGGGCGATCCGCGCCCCCGGCTGGGCCGCCAGCACGCCATGTGCCTGCAGCAGCGCATCCACTTCCAGCAGGGCCGGAATGCCCTGCCGTGCCCGTTGCCGCAATCCCTGGCGCCAGCCCATGGCGTGCTCCTTACTTCAGGTCCGCGCCGAGCGCGTACCAGTCGACCCGGCGGGTCACCCACATCGCCAGCGCCAGGATCACGAACAGCAGCAGCGACCCCATCAGCAGTGCGTTGTTCTCCGACACCAGCAGGCCATACAGCGCGCCGTACAGCACGGTCAGCAGGGCCGCGAAGCCGAGGCCGCGCCTCCAATGGCCCAGCACGTTGGCCAGATACACCGCCTGCAGGCCGATACAGGCCACCGCCGAAACCAGGTAGGCCTTCCAGAACGCGATGTGCTCGGACAGGCTGATCAGCAGCAGGAAGAAGATCGCCAGCGCCAGGCCGACCATGAGGTACTGCAGCGGGTGGATGCGCAGCGACTTGATCAGCTCGAACAGGATGAAGCCGACGAAGGTCAGCAGCACGAACAGCACCCCGTACTTGGACGCACGGTCGGCCTGGGTGTAGGTATCGACCGGATCGACCAGCGACACCGTCACCGCCTGCGAGTCGACCGAACCTTCATTGCGCAGCTGCCGCTGTGCGTCGGAGGCCAGCGATGACACCGCCCAGCGCGCGTCGAATCCCTGTGCATCAACGCGCCGCTCGTTGGGCAGGAACGCACCGCTGAACGACGGATGCGGCCAGCTCGAACGCAGCGCGATGTGGGTGTCATCGCCCACCGGCACCACCGACAGCATGCGGCTGCCATCCAGGCGCAGCTCCAGTTCAACGGTGCTGGCCGCCAGCGTGCCGCCCTGATCCGCAGCGAAACCGGCCACCGGCGCATGCAGGCCACGACCAACTTCGCTGGCCACGCCGACGCCCGGCAGCAGGCGCAGCTGCTTGCCATCCACGCGCAGGTTCGGTGTACCGACCAGGCCGCGCACATCGGAAATTCCCACCGCCACATACGGCTGGCCATAGGTGCGCCCTGCCTTCACCGGATAGTCGTCAGCGGCGAAGCTCGCCTTCATCTGGCCGTTCCAGCTGTACACCGGCACCTTGAACAGGCCGACTTCGCGCTGGCTCGGCAGCATCTCACCGCCCACCTCCAGCGACGCCGGCATCTGCAGCCAGTGCCCCTCGGTGACCTGCACCTCGGTCTTCTTGACGCCCAGCGGGTCAACCAGTTCAACCTGCTTGCGTTCCACCCACGGCACCACCCGCACCGGGCCCACCAGCTGCTGCGTGCCGGCACGGCTGTCGGCCACCCGCGCAAAGGCCTCGTCGCGGTACTGGCTGCGCTCGGTGATCACCCCGCGGATCATCATCAGCGGCACCAGCAACAACAGGATCAGCCCGCCGACAATGGCGAACCGCAGCAGCATCTTCAGGGATTTCATGGTCCATCCTCGTTGGAGAGGGCTGCAGGATGGACCGCTGCGGTGAGCAGGGTTTGTGGCGAATTTGAAGCGAGTGTGAAGTCAGCGGCGCGGGCGCTGGCCCGCTGCACCCAACGGCAGCCACAGGCTGGCCACCGTGCCACCGCCATCGCGGGCGTCGAGGCTGGCGCGTCCGTCATGCAGGCGAGCCACTTCCTGCACGAACGGCAGGCCCAGGCCGGAACTGCGCCGGCCGCTGCCGGGGCGGGCCAGCGAATAGAAGCGTTCGAACACCCGTTCGCGCGCGTAGTCGGGAATGCCGGCGCCGCGATCCGCTACCTGCAGGCGCACGCCCTGCCCGTCCACCTCGGCCTGCAGCGCGATGTCCGCGCCGGGCGGTGAGAAGGCAATGGCGTTGTCGATCAGGTTGTGCAACGCCTGCCGCAGCAGATAGGCATCACCCTGCACGCGCATGTCGGGCACGCTGCCGATGCGAACCTGCACGCCGGCCGCCTGCGCACGCACCTGCGCCGCCGCCGCCGCATCGGCCAGCAAGGTTGGCAGCGCGATCGGATCGCGGGTCTGCAGCCAGCCGTGCTGTTCCACTTCGGCCAGCGCCAGCAGCTTGTCGATCGTCTCGGTCAGCCGCTCCTGCTGATCGACGATGCTGCGTGCGAAATGCACGCGGTCGGCCTCCGGCAGCGGCTCCTGCAGCAGCTCGGCGGCACCGCGGATCGCCGCCAACGGGCTTTTCATTTCATGCGTCAGCGACTGCACGTACTGCTCGACGTAGGCCTTGCCCTCCAGCTTGCGGCGCATTGTTTCCAGTGCCTGGCCCAGATCGCCGATCTCGTCGCGGCGCCGCCGCGGCGGTGGCACCGGTTCGCCGGCGCTGACCGCCCGTGCATAGCGGCTGAGCTGGCCAAGGCCCGTCGTGAGCCACATCGTCACCAGCACGCCGACCAGCGCCGACAATCCGATCAGCCAGGCGCCGCGCTCGATGATGGCGCGCTGGCTGGCCGCAATGAACGGATCGATGCTGCGATTGGGCTGGGCCAGGCTGAGCACGCCGATCAGGGTGCGGCCATCGGCCGGGTCGTATACCGGCGCCGCCACATGCATCACCGTATCGCCTTCTTCGCCTGGCACTTCCGGGCTGGAGCGGGCGCCGTACTCGCCACGCAGGGTGCGGTAGACATCGTTCCAGCGCGAATTGTCACGCCCCAGGTCGCGGCCCAGCGAGTCGTAGATGACGATGCCCTTGGCATCGGTGATGGTCACCCGGTAGTCCAGTGAGCGCTTGGGAAAGCGCCAGACCATCGCTTTCAGGTCACGCTGCCGCGCCTTGGCGAGGTTGCGGGTGAAGCTGCCGCTGCGGATGGTGCCGTCCTTGACATCGGCCGCCGCCATCTCGGCCAGCACGTTGGCGGCATCGACCAGGGTCGATTCCATCGCCTGGCGCACACCCGGCTTCACTTCGTTGACGAACACGCGCATCACGAAGAACGCGGCGATGCCGGTGATCAGGAAGAAGCCGAGGAACAGCTTCAGGACCAGGCGCATCGGCTAGACCTCCAGCGCGTAGCCGAGGCCACGGTGGGTGCGGATCGGGTCGTCGCTGGCACCGGCTGCGCGCAGCTTGGCGCGCAACGTCTTTACATGGGTGTCGACGGTACGGTCGGCACTATCGGCGCTGCTGTCCCAGCCGCGATCCATCAACTGGGCACGACTGAGGATGGCACCCGGCCGCTGCAGCAACGCTTCCAGCAACGCGTACTCGTAGCGGGTCAGGTCCAGCGCGTGGCCGCGGAAGCGGATGCGCCGGCCTTCACGGTCGATGGCGAAGGCACCATGTTCCTGCCAGCCCGTATCGGCGCCGGGGGCCGCCGCGACCGGTGCGGCGCGACGCAGGCGCGCACGCACCCGCGCCACCAGCTCACGCGGCGAGAACGGCTTGGTCATGTAATCGTCGGCGCCCAGTTCCAGGCCCAGCACGCGGTCCACTTCATCGTTGCGGGCGGTCAGGAAGATCACCGGCAGCTGCGCCGCCGGCCCGGGCTGCGCGCGCAGCCGGCGGCACACCTCGAAGCCGCCCAGGTCGGGCAGGCCCACGTCCAGCACCACCACGTCGATATCCCCGGCCTGCAGCCGTTGCAGCGCCTCGCCACCGAGCAGGCAGTGGCTGGCGGCATAGCCCTCGCTGCGCAGCGCATAGAGCACGGTTTCGGCGATGGCGGCTTCGTCCTCGACCACCAGGACATGGGCAACAGGAGCTGTCATGGCGCGCAGCATAGCCGCTGCGGCCGCCGCCCCGTACACTGCGGCCCATGAACTATCGCCACGCCTTCCATGCCGGTAACCACGCCGACGTGCTCAAACACATCGTGCAGCTGGCCCTGATCGACAGCTTCAAGCGCAAGGACAGCCCGTTCTTCGTGCTCGACACCCACGGCGGTGCTGGCCGCTACCTGCTGGCCAGCGAAGAGAGCCGCAAGACCCTGGAGGCCGAATCCGGGATCATGCGGCTGATGGCCCAGCCCAGGCTGCCGGAAGTAGTCGAGCGCTACCTGAAGGCGGTGCAGGCCGACAATCCGGTGGGCGCACTGACCAATTATCCGGGCTCGCCGCTGCTGAGCGCGCAGGCCATGCGCCCCCAGGACCGCATGGCGGTCTGTGAGCTGCAGGAAGCCGAAACGGCCACGCTGAAGGCCCTGTTCGCCCATGACAGCCGCGTCGACGTTCGGGCGGGCGATGGCTATGCCCTGCTGCGTTCGCTGCTGCCGCCGAAGTTCAACGGCAGCAAGATCGGCCGCGGCCTGGTGCTGATCGACCCGCCCTACGAAGCCCAGGATGCCGAGTACCAGGCGGTGCTGGCCGCCCTGGCCGAAACCCTGGCACGCTGGCCGCAGGCCACCTGTGCGGTCTGGTTCCCGATCAAGCAGCGCCGCACCATCCTGCACTTCCTGCGCAAGGCCACCGCCCTGCCGGTGAAATCGGCGATGACGATCGAGTTCCTGGTGCGCCCGGACGACTCGCCGCTGCGCCTCAACGGCAGCGGCATGCTGCTGCTCAACCCGCCGTGGCAGTTCGACCGCGTGGTCGGTCCGGCCCTGCCGGCGCTGCGCCAGCACCTGGGCGAACCCGGGGCCAGCACCCGCCTGGACTGGCTCAAAGCCCCCGAATAACGGCCTTCACGAGGCTGTACCGCCGTGAGCCTTTCGTTCACGGAACGCAGCCCCGGTGATGCCACAATCGATGGACCACCAAGGAATCACCCGGTATGGCCACTCGCAACCGCATGCCGCCCTGGCATGAGATCTTCAAGGCTCCCAGCGGCCACGAGCTGCTGATCCGCCCCATCCGCCCGGAAGATGGCGCACCGCTTCAAGCGGCATTCAGCCTTTTCGGGCCGGAAGAAATCCGTGATCGTTTCCTGCAGGCGGTGACCGAGCTGTCGCCGGAAACCACCCAGCGTCTGACCCACCCCAACCCCAAGACCGAGATCACCCTGGTCGCAGCCGAGTCCCTGCCCGCGGGCGAAGCGGTGGTCGGCGCGGTCGCCCGGGCCTCGATCATCCCCGGCACCCGTGAAGCCGAGTACGCGATCCTGATTAGCCGCTTCCTGATCGGCCAAGGCCTGGGACGGCAGCTGATGCGCAAGCTGGTGAAGTGGGGCCGTGGCAAGTACCTGGACCGCCTGTACGGCGACGTTGCCGCCGAGAACGAACCGATGAAGCAGCTGGCTGCGTCGCTGGGCTTCAAGCCGGTGCCGCACCCGACCGGAGCCGAAGGCCTGGTCCGGATGGTGCTGGAGCTGGACAACTGACGGATGCGCCGGGCCCTGCCCGGCCACGTCTCCCGGTAGTGCCGGCCGCTGGCCGGCATTCCGCTGCCCCAACAGCAGATGAGGCTGCCGGCAACGGGCCGGCACGATGCACCTGGACCGGATCGGGCTTCTGCTAAAATCCGGAGTCCATGTCGCGTACCTCATACCCCGCCCCGCCGCTGCCGCGCGCCGGCCAGCTCCGCGCCTGGTGGCGCGCCCCGGCCTCGCCCACCGCACTGGCCTGGTACCTGGCCCAGGCATCGCGCGTGCACGACGCTCCGCTGCTGGTGATCGCCCGTGACAACCACGGCGCAAACCAGCTTGAAGCCGATCTGCAGACCCTGCTCGGCGGTGACCCGGCCCTGCCGGTGGTCGCCTTCCCGGACTGGGAAACCCTGCCCTACGACCGCTTCAGCCCGCATCCGGACATCATCTCGCAGCGCCTGGCTGCCCTGCACCGCCTGCCCACGCTGAAGCGTGGCCTGGTGATCGTGCCGGTGCAGACCCTGCTGCAGCAGCTGGCCCCGCGCAGCTACGTCATTGGTGGCAGCTTCGACCTGAAGGTCGGCCAGCGCCTGGATCTGGAAGCCGAGAAGCGCCGCCTGGAAAGCGCCGGCTACCGCAACGTGCCGCAGGTGATGGACCCGGGTGACTTCGCCGTGCGCGGCGGCCTGCTCGACGTGTTCCCGATGGGCGCCGACGAGCCGCTGCGGGTGGAACTGCTGGACGAGGACATCGATTCGATCCGTGCCTTCGATCCGGAGAGCCAGCGTTCGCTGGACAAGGTCGAGGCCGTGCACATGCTGCCGGGCCGCGAAGTGCCCATGGACGAGGCCAGCATCGCCCGCGTGCTGTCCACGCTGCGCGAGCGCTTCGATGTCGATACCCGGCGCAGCGCGCTGTACCAGGACCTGAAATCCGGGCTGGCCCCGGCGGGCGTCGAGTACTACCTGCCGCTGTTCTTCGAGCGCACCGCAACCCTGTTCGACTACCTGCCCAGCGGCAGCCTGCCGGTGGTCTGTGCCGGTGCCGGCGAAGCCGCCGAGGCGTTCTGGGCGCAGACCGGCGAGCGTTATGAGCAGCGCCGCCACGATGTGGAACGGCCGCTGCTGCCGCCGTCGGCGCTGTACCTGTCGCCGGAGCTGCTGCGCGAGCGCCTGAACGATGCCCCGCGCATCGAGGTATGGGCCGCCGACCACGCACGCATCGCCGACGCGCACGCGCTGGGCGACCAGCCGCTTCCCCCGCTGCCGGTGGCCGCACGCGAAGCCCCCGCCGGCGATGCGCTGAAATCCTTCCTCGGCCATTATCCGGGCCGGGTACTGATCGCCGCCGATTCGCCCGGCCGCCGCGAGGCACTGCTGGAAGTGCTGCAGGCCGCCGAGCTGAAGCCGCCGGTGGTGGCCGACCTGCCCAGCTTCCTCGCTAGCGATGCGCGCTTCGCGATCGCGGTGGCGCCGCTGGAAGATGGCTTCGCGCTGGAAGACCCGCGCATCGCGGTGCTGACCGAGCGCCAGCTGTTCCCCGAGCGCGCCCGCAGCACCCGCCGCACGCGCCGTGCCGGCCGCGAGCCGGAGGCGATCATCCGCGACCTCGGCGAGCTGACCGAGGGTGCGCCGATCGTGCACGAGGACCATGGCGTCGGCCGCTACCGTGGCCTGATCGCGATGGACGTCGGCGGCATGCCCGGCGAGTTCCTCGACATCGAATATGCCAAGGGCGACCGCCTGTATGTACCGGTCGCCCAGCTGCACCTGATCAGCCGCTACTCCGGTGCTTCGGCGGAAACCGCACCGCTGCATTCGCTCGGTGGCGAGCAGTGGAGCAAGGCCAAGCGCAAGGCCGCCGAGAAGGTGCGCGATGTCGCCGCCGAACTGCTGGAAATCCAGGCCCGCCGCCAGGCGCGTGCCGGCCTGGCACTGCAGGTCGACCGCGCGATGTACGAGCCGTTCGCCGCCGGTTTCCCGTTCGAGGAAACCCCCGACCAGCTGGCTGCGATCGATGCCACCCTGCGCGACCTGGCCAGCAGCCAGCCGATGGACCGCGTGGTCTGCGGCGACGTCGGCTTCGGCAAGACCGAGGTGGCGGTGCGCGCTGCATTTGCTGCGGCCAGTGCCGGCAAGCAGGTGGCGGTGCTGGTGCCGACCACGCTGCTGGCCGAGCAGCATTATCGCAACTTCCGCGACCGTTTCGCCGATTACCCGCTGAAGGTCGAAGTGCTGTCGCGCTTCAAGACCAGCAAGGAAATCAAGGCCGAACTGGAGAAGGTGGCCGCTGGCACCATCGACGTCATCGTCGGCACCCATCGCCTGCTGCAGCCTGACGTGAAGTTCAAGGACCTGGGCATGGTCATCGTCGACGAGGAGCAGCGATTCGGCGTGCGCCAGAAGGAGGCGCTGAAGGCGCTGCGCGCCAACGTACACCTGCTGACGCTGACCGCCACGCCGATCCCGCGCACGCTCAACATGGCCATGGCCGGCCTGCGCGACCTGTCGATCATCGCCACGCCGCCGCCGAACCGGCTGGCGGTGCAGACCTTCATCACCCAGTGGGACAACGCGCTGCTGCGCGAAGCCTTCCAGCGCGAGCTCGCGCGCGGTGGCCAGCTGTACTTCCTGCACAACGATGTGGAGAGCATCGGCCGCATGCAGCGCGAGCTGTCCGAGCTGGTGCCGGAGGCACGCATCGGCATCGCCCACGGGCAGATGCCCGAGCGCGAACTGGAAAAGGTGATGCTGGATTTCCAGAAGCAGCGTTTCAACGTGCTGCTGTCGACCACGATCATCGAATCGGGCATCGACATCCCCAACGCCAACACCATCATCATCAACCGTGCCGACCGTTTCGGCCTGGCCCAGCTGCACCAGCTGCGTGGCCGCGTCGGCCGTTCGCACCACCGTGCCTACGCCTACCTGATCACCCCCGACCGTCGCGCGATCACCCCCGACGCCGAGAAGCGCCTGGAAGCGATCGCCTCGATGGACGAGCTGGGCGCCGGCTTCACCCTGGCCACCCACGATCTGGAAATCCGCGGCGCCGGTGAACTGCTTGGCGAGGACCAGAGCGGGCAGATGGCCGAGGTCGGCTTCAGCCTGTATACCGAGCTGCTGGAACGCGCGGTACGCAGCATCAAGCAGGGCAAGCTGCCCGACCTGGATGCCGGTGAGGAAGTGCGCGGCGCCGAGGTCGAGCTGCATGTGCCGGCACTGATCCCGGAAGACTACCTGCCGGACGTGCACACCCGCCTGACCCTGTACAAGCGCATTTCAAGCGCGCGCGACAGCGATGCACTGCGCGAACTGCAGGTGGAGATGATCGACCGCTTCGGCCTGCTGCCGGATGCAGCCAAGCACCTGTTCGCCATCGCCGAGCTGAAGCTGAAAGCCAATACGCTGGGCATCCGCAAGCTCGACCTGGGCGAGAACGGCAGCCGCATCGTGTTCGATTCCAAGCCGAACATCGATCCGATGGCGGTGATCCAGCTGATCCAGAAACAACCGAACCTCTATGCCATGGAAGGGCCCGACAAGCTGCGCATCAAGCACCCGCTGCCGTTGCCGGAAGACCGCTTCAACGCGGCCCGCGCCCTTCTGACCACCCTCGCCCCGGGTTGATCCCCCCCCCCGAACACCCCGCACCGGCCCCCACCCGGTGCGGGCGGATGACCATGTTCCCTGACGCCGTACCCGCCCCCGACCTGCTGCACGCGCAGGCCTGCCTGATCGATGCCCTCGCGATGTCGCTGCAGATGCGCGACGCCTATACCCGCCACCACTGCGACCGCGTTGGCCTGCTCGCGCAGTGTCTGGCCACGCACTGCGATCTTGATGACGAGGCCCGTGCGCAGATCGGCCTGGCCGCGCGCTTCCATGACATCGGCAAGATCGGCATACCCGATGATGTGCTGCTGGCACCCCGCCGGCATACCGATGAGGAGCGCGCGATCATGCGCGAGCATCCGGTACGCGGCGAACACATCTTCCTGGCCACCGGCCGCAGCGACGCCTTGCCGGTGGCGCGGCTGATCCGCGCCCATCACGAGGCCTTCGATGGCAGCGGCTACCCCGATGGGCTGCGCGGCGAATCCATCCCGCTGGGTGCGCGCATCGTCACCATCGCCGATGCCTACGATGCGATGACCAGCGTGCGCCCGTATCGCAATGCGATGGAGCATGAGGCCGCATTGCGGATCATCGACGAGCAGGCCGGCGGGCTGGTGGATCCGTACGTGCTGCAACGCTTCCATCGCATGCTGGAGCGGGAACCGGCGCTGGCCTGAGATCTTCCCGACGGTGAAACGACCCGCCGGTAGAGTCGACTGTTAGTCGACTGCTCTTCGTCCAGATCGCGAAAATCCCGCGCTGCGCGCGATAGTCGACTAACAGTCGACTCTACCAGCCGGCGCTGCGCTGCCGGCCTGGAAGACAAAAGGCCCGGCGTTCGCCGGGCCTTTCGCTCCACGCATCACGGGTGATCGATTACCAGATCACCACGCGCTTGTCGTCGGCGCGCACCATCGCATCACCCGCCTTGCACTGGAATGCAGCAGCGAACGAGGGCATGTTCGACGGCGCACCGTTGGCACGGAAATTGGCCGGCGCGTGCGGATCGGTGTTCAGGCGCACGCGCAGCTCGCCATCGGTGAAGTTGCGGCGCCACACGGTGGCCCAGTTCATGAAGAAGCGCTGGTCCTGGCTGTGGCCGTCAACCTCGACGTTCGCCTTCGGGTCTTCCTTCAGCGCCATCTGCAGCGCGTCATAGGCCACGGTCAGGCCGCCCAGGTCGCCGATGTTCTCGCCCAGGGTCAGCTTGCCCTTCACGAACACGCCCGGCACCGACTCGTAGCCGTCGAACTGGGCGACCAGCTGGTCGGTACGCTCGGTGAAGGCCTTGCGGTCGGCGTCCGTCCACCAGTTGTCGAAGTTGCCGTTGGCGGCGAACTGGCTGCCCGAGTCGTCGTAGCCGTGCATCATCTCATGGCCGATGACTGCACCGATGCCGCCGTAGTTCAGCGCCGGATCGGCCTTGGCGTCGAAGAACGGCGCCTGCAGGATCGCCGCCGGGAATACGATCTCGTTCTTGGTGGCGTTGTAGTACGCATTGACGGTCTGCGGGGTCATGCCCCACTCGGTCTTGTCCACCGGCTTGCCGATCTTGTCCAGCATGTAGCGGTAGTTGAACGCGCGTGCTGCCTGCATGTTGCCCAGGTAGCTGTCGCCGTTGGTCTGCAGGCCCGACCAGTCACGCCACTTGTCCGGGTAGCCGATCTTCGGGGTGAAGCTGGCCCATTTTTCCAGTGCCTTCTTCCTGGTTTCTTCGCCCATCCACGGCAGCTGCTCCAGGCGCGCCTTCAGCGCCTGCGACAGGTTTTCCACCAGGTGCTGCATGGCGACCTTCGACTCGGCCGGGAACACGGCGTCGACGTACAGCTGGCCCAGGGCTTCACCCATGCCGCCGTTGACCGACTCCAGCACGCGCTTCCAGCGCGGCTGCATTTCCTTCTGGCCACGCAGGGTCGTGCCGTAGAAATCGAAGTTGGCCTTCTCGAACTGGCTGCTCAGGTATGGCGCGGCATCGTCGATGGTGTGGAAGCGCAGGTAGGCCTGCCAGGTGCTGGCGGGCACATCGGCCAGCATCTTGTCCATTTCACCGAAGAAGCCCGGCTGCGCCAGCGAGAACTTCTGCGCGGCCGGTACCTTCAGGGTGTCGAACAGCGCGGTCCAGCTGAAGTTCGGGGTCAGTTTGTCCGCGTCGGCGGCACTGAGCGGGTTGTAGCGCTTGGCCGGGTCACGCATTTCGATGCGTGACATCGAGGCCTTGGCCAGGCGGGTTTCGAAGGCCATCACGGCCTTGGCCTGCTCGGCGGCCTGCGCCGCGTCCACGCCGGACAGGGTCAGCACCTGCGCGATGTAGGCCACGTAGGCGTCGCGGATCTTGGCCTGCGCATCATCGAAGTAGTAGCCCTTCTCCGGCAGGCCGAGGCCGCCCTGGCCAACGTAGGCGATGACGTTGGCCGAATCCTTGTAGTCGGCATTGGCGAACAGCGAGAACAGCACGCCCTTGCCTTCGGCCTGGCTGTCGCGCAGGTACTGGGTGATGGCGGCGGTGTCGTTCAGCGCGGTGATCTTGTCCAGCTGCGGCTGCAGCGGCGCCAGGCCGGCGGCTTCGATCTTGGCCTCGTCGTTGCCGGTCTTCCAGATGTCACCGATCTTGGCTTCCACCGAACCGGCCTTGGCCTGGCTGGCGGCGGCCTGCTGCACCAGCGCGTGCTGCACTTCCAGCGAGCGCTCGCGCAGGATCTCGAAGCTGCCCCAGGTGGTCTGGTCGCCCGGCACCGGGTTGGCCTTCAGCCACTTGCTGTTGACGAAGCCATTGAGGTCGGTACAGGCCGAAATGGCCGGATCGAGGTCGGCGCTGTTGAGCGAGATCAGCGGCGTCTTGATCTGCGACAGGTCGAAGGCCGGCTTGGCGTCGGCACTGGCCGCCGGCGCGGTTTCGTTCTTGCCACAGGCGGCCAGCGAGGCAGCGATGGCGATGGTCAGGCCCAGCGGGACCAGGTTGCGGACGTTCATGAGGCTCTCCTGCGGGTAATTTCACAGGGTAGCCGGGGGCGCGAGGTTGGGGACCGGCCAAAGGTCACAGAGCCCACGGCGCAGCTCCCGCCGCGCGCCGGTATGCTCTGGCCTCTGCGATCACTGGACCTCATGACCATGGACGAAACTGCGCTGCTGCTGGCCCTCGACACCTGTGAGTTTCTGTTTCTTACTGAGATTGGCGAGCCGGAAGCGAATCGTCTGCGCCTGGTCGTCGAGGAGGGCCGGGTGGTCGGAAAGCCCTCCCGCGTGGAGCTCGGTCATGGACGTTCAATCGATGATGTGCGTGCGATAGAGGTGGTGCCCCACTCGCAGCGGTTTGAACTGATCTGGGACCACTACATCAGCTACGCCGTGCACAACGAGTCCTACCAGAGCTGGGACGACGCCGAAGCCTGGAGCGGCAACCTGTTCCGCCGCTACAGCCGTTCGAAATTCCTTGAATATCTGGGCCGTGCCACCTTCGCTGATACCCGTTACCCGGGCCCATTCACGCATTACCAGCTGATATGCCAGGACCACGTCATCGACATTGCTGCGTTGCAGTCGCCGAAGGTGCGCCTGCCGGGTCCTTCTAGCTTGCACATGCAGCCACCATGAAGTGGCTCTACCGGGTTGCGACAGCGCCAGCCGAGCGTGGGCTCGGCTCTACAAAGAGAAAGGCCGGCTTGCGCCGGCCTTCTGCTTCTTACTTCGCCTTGCCCTGGTTGGCTACGGCTTCGGCGGCCTTGCGCGCCGCTTCCGGGTCGCCCAGGTAGCGGAACGACTGCACGGTCAGGTCATCGTTCAGTTCGAACAGCAGCGGGATGCCGGTCGGGATGTTCAGCTCGAGGATTTCCTCGCGCGAGACGTTGTTGAGGTACTTGTACAACGCACGCAGCGAGTTGCCGTGGGCGGTGACCAGTACGGTCTTGCCGTCCTTCAGCTGCGGTGCGATGGCGTCGTGCCAGTACGGCAGCACGCGATCCAGGGTGGTGGCCAGCGACTCGGTGCCCGGCAGCGCGTTGCGGTCCAGGCCGGCGTAGCGGCGGTCATGGATCGGGTGGCCCGGATCTTCCAGGTCCATCGGCGGCGGCGGGATGTCGTACGAACGACGCCACACCTTGACCTGCTCTTCGCCGTGCTTGGCAGCGGTCTCGGCCTTGTCCAGGCCCTGCAGGCCGCCGTAGTGGCGCTCGTTGAGGCGCCAGGACTTGTTCACCGGCAGCCAGTCCTGCTCCAGCTCGGCCAGCGCCCCCTGCAGGGTGTGGATGGCGCGCTTCAGCACGGAGGTATGGGCGACGTCGAACTGCAGGCCTTCCTCGCGCATCAGGCGGCCGGCGGCGGCCGCTTCCCGGCGCCCCTGCTCGGTCAGGTCGACATCGACCCAGCCGGTGAAGCGGTTGTCCAGGTTCCACTGGCTCTGGCCATGGCGCAACAGTACGAGTCTACGGGTCACTGCAGGGTCTCCAACGCGAGGAAAGGCAGGCCGCCATTGTAGCCCCGGCGGCCGCTCACCGTGCCGTGGCGCCACGCATGCGATGCTGCAGCCAATGAATACGGTGATCGACCCCGGGCGCTGGGAAGGCAGCGTCACCGCCGCCCGCGCGCAACAGCTGCAACTGGCCGGCCGCGTGGAACGCCAGGACCGCCTGCCACGCAAGGTGCGCTGGCTGGCCGGGCTGGATGTCGGCTTCGAGGACAGCGGTGCCATCACCCGCGCTGCGGCGGTATTGCTGGACGCAAAGACGCTGCAGCCCGTGGCGCAGGAGATCGCGCGCATCCCCACGGTGATGCCCTATATCCCCGGCCTGCTCAGCTTCCGCGAGCTGCCGGCACTGCTGGCCGCACTGGCACTGCTGCCACGAACGCCGGACCTGGTGTTCGTCGATGGCCACGGCATCAGCCATCCACGCCGGCTGGGCGTCGCCGCGCATCTGGGCGTGGTCACCGATCTGCCGAGCATCGGCGTGGCGAAATCGAAACTGGTGGGAAGGTTCGTCGAACCGGGCGCCGAAGCTGGTGCGCATACACCGCTGCTGGATGGCGACGAGCAACTGGGCTGGGTGCTGCGCAGCAAGGTGCGCTGCAAGCCGCTGTTCGTGGCCGGTGGCCATCGGGTCAGTGCCGATACCGCGCTGGGCTGGGTGCAGCACACCCTGCGTGGCTATCGGCTGCCGGAGCCAACCCGACTGGCGGATCGGCTGGCCTCGCGGCGGGACGAATAGCTGCGCCGGGCGTCTCCCGGCGCGCGCGTCATCTTCGATCAACGATGCACGTGGCCGCGATGGCCCTGCGCATCCTCACCGTGGTCGTGGCCTTCATGGCCCTGCTGCGCGCCGCCGTTGGCCGACGCCGGTCCAGCGCAGGCTTCACCACAGTGGTCCGCTTCGATCTGCAGCGTCACGTGTTCGATGCCGAAGTCATCGTGCAGGCGCCCGCCCAGCTCGCGGCGCAGCACATCGGCATCGGTGCCGTCGCGCATCACGATGTGCGCGGTCAGTGCCGGCGTGCTCGAGGCCAGCGCCCACACATGCAGGTCATGCACGTCCATCACCGCGGCATGGCCGGACAGGCTGTCGCGCACCTTGGCCACGTCCATGCCCTTGGGCACGCCTTCCAGCAGCACGTTGATCGCTTCACGCATCAGCACGTAGGTACGCGGCAGCACCCACAGGCCGATCAGCACGGCCAGGATCGGGTCGATCGGTTTCCATCCGGTCCACTTGATCAACAATGCGCCCGCAATCACAGCCACCGAGCCGAGCATGTCGGCCCACACTTCGAGGTAGGCGCCCTTCACGTTGAGGCTCTCGCCACTGCCCGCCCGCAGCAGGCGCATCGAGATCAGGTTGATGACCAGGCCCGCAGCCGCGATCACCAGCATGCCGGAGGAGGCGATCTCCTGCGGCTGGCGGAAGCGGCCGACCGCCTCCCACAGGATGTAGGCGGCGACCACGAACAGCATGGCACCGTTGATCATCGCGCCCAACGCTTCCAGCCGTGCATAGCCGTAGGTGCGGCGCGCATCCGGCGGGCGCCGGCTCAACCGTACCGCGACCAGCGCGATCATCAGCGCCAGCGCATCGGTGGCCATGTGCGCGGCGTCGGACAACAGCGCCAGGCTGTTGGTCCAGAACGCGCCCACCACTTCGACGACGAGGAAGGTGGTGGTCAGGCCGAGTGCCCACCACAAGGGCTTCTCGTGGCGGATCTGGGATGGCAGGTGATCGTGGTCGTGGCCCATGGCAACAGCTCCTTTGCGATGCGGTGCAGGCTACGCGGTGCCGGCGGGGGAGACTATTACGATGTTTATAACATTGCAGGTCACACGAGCCCTCGCCGGGCATGGCCCGGCGAGGGCCGCAGACCGACGACTGCCTGCGGTCAGAAGCCGAAGCGCAGGCTGGCCCAGTACGCGCGGCCCGGCTCGTTGTAGGTCGCCGCCCCGGCATCGCTGCTGTTGGCCTCGCGGAACAGGCGCTTGTCGGCCAGGTTGTTCACGCCGAAGCCGAAGCTGACCGTCTCGGTCACCTTGTAGCGCGCGCTCACGCCCCAGATGTTGTACGCGCCACGATCCTGCAGCGCGATCGATGCATCGCAGCTGCCGGTGCAGCGCGGGTCGTTGTTGATGTTGGTCGTGGCCGGTTCCTGCTTGCCGTAGAAGGTGCCGGTCAGCAGCACGGACAGCCTGTCGGTGGCCTGCCAGTCCAGCATGGTGTTGATCGTGTACTTCGGGATCACCGACAACGGCTGGTGCGTGGTCTTGTTCTCGTTTTCCACCATGTAGGTGAAGTTGTTGCTCCACTTCAGGCGGTTGCCCTGCTCGCCCAGCAGCGGAATGACCAGGTTGCCTTCCAGCCCCTGCACGATCGCCTTCGGCGCGTTCTCCCAGCGGAAGATGCGGCCCTTGGTGTCGGCGGTCAGCCCGATCTGGGTGTAGCCGGCCTGGATCTTGTCCTTGTAATCGTTGTGGAAGTAGGTCAACGACGCCTGCCAGCCGCTCTGCGGTGCCCACTCGATGCCCAGTTCCTTGTTCAGGCTGGTTTCCGCCTTCAGGTCCGCGTTGCCGCGCATGTAGCAACCGGCGCCCAGGCTCGGCAGCGCATTGGGGCAGCCGTTGCCGCGGGTGTAGTAGAGATAGTCCGGATTGGACTGGTACAGGTTCGGCGCCTTGAACGCGCGGGCAATGCCGCCCTTCACCACCCAGTCGCTGCTGATGCGGAACTGCGCGTTGAGGCTGGGGCTGGTGTTGTTGCCGAACTGGCTGTGGTGGTCGAAGCGCAGGCCCGGGGTAACGATCCAGCGCTCGCCCAGGTAGATGTTGTCTTCCACGAACACCGCCGTGGTCTGCGCATCGGCCTTGCCGCGCGCACGATCGGCCGACAGCCCAGGGATGCCACCGCCGCTGCTGCTGGACTGGCTCATCGAGTACGGGTCGGTCAGGCGGCTGTCCAGGTATTCAAAGCCCAGTGTCCAGATGTTCTCGGCGCTGCCCAGCGTGGTCGGGAAGCTCACTTCGCCATCCAGCTGGTAGTTGCGCAGTCGCGAGGTCGACCAGTCGGTGCCGTTGAAGCTGCCTTCCGGGCCGCCGGCCAGGCCTTCATTGATGCGTGAGTTGTTCACCGCTTCCACCGCGGCCGTCACCCGCGAGGTGACATCGCCCCAGCGGCCACGATGGGTGATCGCGCCGGTGTTGCGGTACATGCGGTTGGTTTCCGCCTTGCCGTCGGCCAGGGCGGCCAGATCGATGCCGGTCGAAGTGCCGGTGGTGCTGACCGCGCGGTCACCAGCATAGATGTTGCCCTGGCGGCTGGTGCCGGCCTCGAACTCGACCACCTGGTCGGCGGTCACGTCCCAGCGCAGCAGCGCGTTGATGTCGCGGTTCTTGACGCCCTCGCGGCCAGCCGGTGGCACTGCGTTCGGCTGGGTGGCGTACTGGCGGTTGAGATCGAGTGAATCGGCGTCGGTCTTGTTGAGGTTGCCGTACAGGCGGAACGACAGCGTGTCGGTCATCGGCCCACTCAGCTGCAGGCCGACGCGCTCGCTGCCACCTTCGGCGCTGTGTTCGGGCACCAGCCCGTACAGGTCGACCGCACCGGTCAGGTCGCCGGTCGGGCGCTTGGTGATGATGTTGACCACGCCACCGGAAGCACCGGAGCCATAGCGTGCCGCCGCCGGTCCGCGCAGCACTTCGATGCGCTCGATCATCTCCGCCGGCACCCAGTTGGTGTCGCCGCGCGTGTTGCGCTCGCCACTGCGGCCCATGCGCACGGCATCGCGCGCACCGATGCGCTTGCCGTCGACCAGGATCAGGGTGTTTTCCGGGCCCATGCCGCGCAGGTCGATCTGGCGGTTGTTGCCGTACTGGCCCGAGGCGCTGTTGCCGGTGAGGTTGACGCCCGGCATGGTGCGCAGCAGTTCGGCGATGTCGTTGGCCGGTGGGCGCCTGGCGATGTCCTCGGCGGTGATGGTCGAGGTACCCAACGCTTGGCGGGCAATCTGCGAAGCGGTGACGTGCACCGTGTCGATATCGGTGGCGTCGGCTTCAGCCTGGGCGGTCAGGGCGCTGCCCGCCAGCAGGGCGGCAACGGCGAGCGCCAGCGGGCGCGGCGAGAGGACAACGGCAGGAGACATGATCTGGACCTTCTGGCAGGGCAACGGGGCCTCTGGCAAAGGGCTTGAGGCAACGACGAGGGGGAGGCGGAGCGTCGCTGCAGTCGCCTGCGGCCCGATCCGTGCGCGCATTCTCCCATCAATGCGAGTGATTCTCAAATGCGTTCGCTCATTGCTACCGCAGGCGTGATGTGGCCTGCGTGCCGGACGACGCTGCATCGCGCTTAAACTGGCCGGCTTGCCCACCATCAACCGCACGCCACCGCGGCCGATACCCGTGGTTTGCCGTACGCAGTCAGAGATCGACGTGGAACCACCCCAACTGGACGATGCCAGCCAGCCGCTGGCCGAGGCCTGGCAGCACTGCCTGCAACAGGCCGGCCCTGCCGCCACCGCGCTGCTGCACGCCGCCGCAACCGATGCCCCGCCGGCGCTGGCCCAACGCTTCTACGAAGTGCTGTTGCAGGACGGGCGTGCACGCCGCTTCCTGTCCCACGATCAGGTCAAGCAACGCCTGCAACCGGCCATGCAGCGCTGGCTGGTGCAGCTGCTGACCACCGATGCCGACGGCATTGCCGCCACCGTTGCCTCGCAACGGGTGATCGGCGATGTGCATGCCCGGGTCGGCATTCCGGTCGACCTGGTCACCCGCGGCGCGCGCGTACTCAAGCACGAGCTGTTCGTGCGCCTGCGCGACGACGCGCCCGACAGCGCCACCGCGTTCGCCGCCATCGACTGCCTCAGCGCGATCATGGACATCGCCATGGAAGGCATGACCCTGGCCTACACCCATGCACGTGAGCGCTCCACCCGCGCCGATGCTGCCTACCGGTTGTTCTCGCTGGTGCAGAATGTCGGTACTGAACGCGAGCGCCAGCGTGCACTGCTGCTGGACTGGGAGAACGCCCTGCTGTACGCACTCGCCGGCCACGTGCAGGCCAGCGAAAGCGCCAGCCTGGCGACCTCGGAATTCGGCCTGTGGTTCACCCACAAGGGCATCCCCAGCTTCGGCGAGAGCAGCGAAACCCAGCAGGTCGGCCAACTGATGGCCCGCATCGACGGCAACCTGCAGCGGGCAAACCATGACACCCCGGCGCAGCGACTGGCGGTGCTGCCGGCCATCCGCGAGGACCTGGCCGCCATCCGTACCCTGATGACGCTGTTGTTCGAACGCATCGGTGAACTGGATGCCGGCAGCGATGCTCTGACCAACCTGCTCAACCGCCGCTTCCTGCCTACCGTGCTGCGCAGGGAGATCGAGCTGGCCACGCGCAACCGCACGCCGTTCTCGCTGCTGCTGCTCGACCTGGATCACTTCAAGGCGATCAACGACGGCCACGGCCACGATGCCGGCGACCGCGCGTTGCAGCACGTGGCCGGCCTGCTCGGCCAGCTGACCCGCGGCAGCGACTACCTGTTCCGCTACGGCGGCGAGGAGTTCGTGGTGGTGCTGGTTGCCGCCAGTGAGTCACAGGCCTCGGTGATCGCCGAGAGCCTGCGCCGGCAGATCGCGCAGTCGCCAGTGGCATTGGCCAACGGCCAGGTTCTGTCGCTGACTGCCAGCATCGGCGTGGCCGGCCATGATGGCCACCCGGACTACGAACGCTTGATGGCACGTGCCGACGCGGCGATGTACGAGGCCAAGCGCAGCGGCCGCAACCGCGTGGTGGTGGCCAGCGCCGACCTGCAGGAAGCGCCGGGGCGGCGCGCGTTGCAGCGCTGAACTGGCGGAAATGAAAAATCCCGGTGGCGGGTAGAGTCGACTGTTAGTCGACTACCGCGCGCAGCGCGGACCTTTTCGCCGTCGGAACGAGGAGCAGTCGACTAACAGTCGACTCTACCGATTCGCGCGCCAGCCGCTGCTTTCACCGCCCGCCTCCGCCACGCCGCCCACCACAGCAGCGCCAGCAGCGCGATGCCGGCGCCCAGCAGGCACACGGCAGGCCAGCCGTGCCGGGCCTGCACCCAGGGCCCGGCAGCCGCACCGGCACCACTACCCACCGCATAGAAGAGCATGTAAAGCGCCACCAGGCGTCCATGCTGCTCGCCCGGCGCGCGCAGCAGCAGCGCCTGGTTCGAGACATGCAGCGCCTGCCCACCCAGATCGAGCACGATCACGCCCAGCAGCAGCAACGACAGCGACTGCGGCAGGCCCAGCAGCGGCCACCACGCGACCAGCATCAACAGCAGCGCGCCAAGACTGACCCGATCGGCAAAACCGCGGTCCATCCAGTGCCCGACCCGCGACGCCATCAATGCACCTGCCACCCCAGCCAGGCCGAGCGCACCGATGGCCGCAGTGGACCACTGCAGCGGTGGGGCCGACAGCGGCAAGGGGGCCGCCGCCCAGAACACGTTGAGTCCGGCAAACAGCAGCAACGCCAGTGGACCGCGCTCGCGCAGCGTTCGATCCCGGCGCAGCATGCCCAGCATCGAGCCGATCAGGTCGCGCCAACGCGGCGGCACCACGGGTATCGGCACAGCCGGCAGGCGCCGCCACAGCAGTGCGGCCAGGGTCGCCATCAGCGCTGCCGACAGCAGATAGACTGCTTGCCAGCCGGCAATGGCCGCCACCGTGCCGGACAGCACGCGCGCCAGCAGCAACCCGATGAACACCCCGCCCTGCACCACCCCCACCACGCGCCCGCGCTGCGCGGCCGGAGCCATCGCTGCCGTGTAGGCGATCAAGCCTTGGGTCAGCGCGGTGCCCAACAGCCCGGCCAGCAGCATGCCCGACAACAGCCAACCGGCCGTGCGTGCCGCTGCCAGCCACAGCAGGGCTGCCACCAGTGCCGCCAGCTGCAGCCGCAGCAGGTGCCGTCGGTCACCGCGATCAGCCAGCGGCAGCAACCCGAGCAATGCCAGCACGCTGCCGGCCTGGGTCGCGGCCAACACCGCGCCGGCAACCGCCCGCTCCAGCGCGAAGGCGTGTGCAAGCTGATCCAGCAGCGGCTGCGCGTAATAGACGTTGGCAACGCTGGCGCCGGCGGCAACCGCAAGCAGCACCAGCAGGGGGCGTGGAATCGGCATGGCATTCGTCATCTGGTTTCATATTGAAACCGGATGCAGGCTAGCCACTTTGGTTTTAAACTGCAACCACATAGGACGGAGACCGCCATGCACGCAGACAGCCCCTGCCCCGTTGCCCGCAGCGCCGACCTGCTCGGTGATCGCTGGGCACTCCTGGTGATCCGCGATGCCTTCGACGGCGTCAGCCGCTTCGGCGACTTCCAGCGCAGCCTTGGCACCGCCCGCAACATCCTCAGCGATCGCCTGCGCAGGCTGGTCGAGGCCGGCATCCTGCAACTGCAACCGGCCTCCGACGGCTCGGCCTACCAGGAATACGTGCTCACCGCCGCGGGCCAGGCGCTGTTCCCGGTGCTGGTCGCGCTGCGCCAATGGGGTGAGCGCCATCGCTTCGACGCGGGCGAGGCCCATTCGCAGCTGATCGAGTCCAGCACGCGGCGACCGCTGCCGTACATGCAGCCGCGCGGGCGCGACGGTCGGCCCCTGCAGGCCGCCGCCACCCGTGTGCGCAAGCTCAGGGACGACGGGCACAGCGCCTGACCCGCCCATTCGCGCACACCGCGACCCGGTCGCGCCGGTTAGCATCGGATGTTTCCGCCGCCGGACAACGACGATGTCGCGCTATCGCTCTTCCCTGATGACCGCCCTGCTGCTGCCGTTGCTGGCCTGCAGCGCCGGAACCACGCAGGCCCGCGAGGTTGCCGCGCCCGCCGACCACGTGCAGGCCGATGGCCCCTATGTGTTCCGCCAGGGCGACCGGGTGCAGGCCAAGTGGATCTGCGCCGACAAGGTCGAATCGCGCACGCTTGCCTCCGGGGCAACAGGGACCGATATCGCACCGCGCTGCGGCTACGAACACACCGTGCATGTGGCTGCGCCGAATGCAGCCTCGGTCTCGGTGCTGCCGGCCACACCGCGCATCGTCGCGCTGTCCGACATTCACGGCCAGTACGGGTTGCTGGTGCGCCTGCTGCGTGCCCATCACGTGATCGACGCGCAGGATCGCTGGGCGCTGGGCAAGGACACGCTGGTCATCGCCGGCGACGTGTTCGACCGCGGCCCGCAGGTGACCGAGGCGTTCTGGCTGCTCTACGGCCTGCAGCAGCAGGCGGCCGCCGCCGGTGGCGCCGTGCACTTCGTGCTCGGCAACCACGAAACCATGGTCCTGTACGACGACCTGCGCTACGTCAACCCCAAGTACCTGCGCAGCGCCCAGCTGCTGGGCCGCAGCTACCCGCAGCTGTATGGCGCCGACTCGGTGATCGGGCAGTGGCTGCGCACCCGACCGGTACTGCTGAAGATCGGCGATACCCTGTTCCTGCACGGCGGCATCTCGCCCGAGGCGGTGCAGCTGGCGCTGGACCCGGCACGCACCAACGCGGCCTACCAGGCCTCGCTGGGCCTGCCCAAGGCCGAAGTGAAGGCCGACCCGGCCACCGCACCGCTGTATGACGGCAAGACCAGCCCGATCTGGTACCGCGGCTATTTGGATGGCCGCCTTGACACCGCGGGTGTGCAGGCCGTGCTCGACCGCCTGCAGCTCAAGCGCATCGTGGTCGGCCATACGTCGATGCCACACGTCAGCAGCTTCCACGGCGACCGCGTGATCGCCATCGACAGCAGCATCAAGAACGGCGAGAACGGCGAACTACTGTTCATCGAGGAGGGCAAGCTCAGCCGTGGCCTGCTGGATGGCTCCCGGATGCCGCTGGCGCTGGGTGAGCCGGGGCTGCAGGACTGAATGGAGGGACAGCGTGACGGCGCCGGGAGGTGCCGGCGCGCTCCACCTTCACCCGGTTTGCGGCTACCCTTCGGCAGCCGAGAGGCCCGCCCCGTCCAGCCGGTGGGCCTGACCGTTACAGGAGCCCCGCGCATGCGCGTTCTGATTGCTGAAGACGACCCGGACATCGCCTCCGGCCTGTGCGCCTCGCTGCGCCGGCAGGGGCACGTGGTCGACCACGTCGACAACGGTGCGCACGCCGATGCAGCACTGGGCTCGACCCAGTATGCACTGCTGGTGCTGGACCTGGGGCTGCCGCAACTGGATGGCCGCGACGTGCTGCAACGACTGCGCCAGCGTGGCGATGGCCTGGCGGTGCTGGTGGTGACCGCGCGTGACGGCCTGGCCGAGCGGGTGCGCGTGCTCGACCTCGGTGCCGACGACTACCTGGTCAAGCCGTTCGCACTGGATGAATTCGAAGCCCGCGTGCGTGCACAGCTGCGGCGGGTCACCAGCAATGGCAATCCGGACCTGCGCATCGGCCGCTTGCGCCTGGACCTGGCCGGGCACCGCGTATGGATCGACGACCAATCACTTGAACTGACCGCACGCGAGTTCGGCCTGCTGTCGGCGCTGGCGGTGCGTGCAGAGCGCATCGTGTCACGCGCGCAACTGGTGGAAGCGCTGTGCGACTGGGGCCAGGACCTGACCGACAACGGCCTGGACATCGCCCTGCACCGCCTGCGCCGCAAGCTGCAGCCGGGCGGCATGGGCATCCGCACCGTGCGCGGGCTGGGCTACATGCTGGAAGATGCGCAGGACGACAGCGCCCCGTGATCAGTGGACCGCCCAGCCTGCGCCGGCGCCTGCTCGCCTTCCTGGCGTTGCCGATGCTGGGCCTTCTCACCTTCAATACGATCCTGGCCTATTACGTTGCGCTGGACTATTCCAACCGCATCCACGACCGCAACCTGATCGACGACACGCACTCGTTCGCGCAGATGCTGAGCACCATGCCGGTGACCAGCGACCTGTCTCCGCAGGCGCGCTTCCTGATCGAGTACGAACCCGACGGCCATCGCTATTTCAACGTCGACAGCAGCCGCCAGGGGACGCTCAGCGGCAATGCAGATTTCAGTGCCTACGCGCCTTCGCAGGAATGCACCGGCGTGGACCCCACCCTGTACGATGGCATTCTCAACGGCCAGCCGGTGCGCATGGCCACCGTCTGCACGCGTGCGATGAACGATCCGCAGGACCAGCTGGCGGTGACCGTGGCCGAAAGCATGGCCGAACGACGCCAGCGCGCGCGAGAGATCCTGATGATCATCATCCCGCTGATGACCATGCTGGCGCTGGGCACTGCCGCGCTGGTCTGGTTCGGGGTGACCCATGGCCTGCGCATCCTGACCCCGCTGAGGACCCGCCTGGCACAGCGCCGCGGCGAACTGGCGCCGATCTCCGACGCCGACGTGCCGGAGGAAATCCAGCCACTGATCAGCACCATCGACGATCTGTTTGCCCGCCAGGCGGAAATGATCACCCTGCAGAACCGGTTCATCGCCGACGCCGCGCACCAGCTGCGCTCGCCATTGGCCGGCATGGCCCTGCACGTGGACCAGGCACTGGCGCATGGCGACCCGGACACGGTGCGCGAGGCACTGCAGCACATCCGCCGGCTCAACCAGCGCACCGCGCGGGTCAGCAGCCAGCTGCTGGCGCTGAGCCGGGCCCAGACCGTGCCGGAGACGGTGGAGGCACTGGACCTGTGCGAACGGGTGCCGCAGTGGGTCGGTACACGCGTGCCTGAAGCGATCCGCGATGGCATCGATCTGGGTTACCGCGGCAGCCCCCAGCCGCTGCGCGTGCTCGGCAACGGTGCCCAGCTGCAGGAAGCACTGGACAACCTGATCGACAATGCGCTGCGCTATGCCGGCCGCGATGCGACCGTCACCGTCGGCGTGCACGCGCTGGATGACAACGACGTCGAACTGTACGTGGAGGACAACGGGCCCGGCGTACCCCAGGACGTGATGCCGCGGCTGGGCGAGCGCTTCTTCCGCGCCCCCGGCACCACCGCCAGCGGCACCGGCCTGGGCCTGGCCATCGCCCACGAGGCGGTGGAGCACTTCGGCGGGCGCCTGACCTTCCTCAACCGCCCCGGCGGCGGGCTCAAGGTCGCCATCACGCTGCCGCTGCTGAAGGGCCCCTGACCCGGACCGGGGCGCTGAAAGGCTGGCGAAAATCGCGGTTGCGATCCTGACCCTCCCCACTGCCGTCCCGGAGCCGCCAGGTGACCGACTCGCACGACTTCTTCCTCCCCGGTGGCCCGCAGGGCGTGCTGCTGGTCCACGGCCTGACCGGTACCCCGGCGGAAATGCGCATGCTGGGCAAAGGGCTGAACAACGCCGGCTTCACCGTACACGGCGTGCAGCTGCCCGGCCATTGCGGCACCGTGGATGACCTGCTGGCGACCACCTGGGAACAGTGGTACCAGGGCGTGGAAGATGCGGCGGCAAGCCTGCGCGGCAAGGTCGACCAGCTGTTCGTCGGTGGCCTGTCGATGGGCGCGGTGCTGTCGCTGGCACTTGCTGCTCGACGACCGGACTGGGTGTCCGGCGTCGGCGTGTATGGCGCCACGTTCCGCTACGACGGCTGGAACATACCCGCCGTCGCCCGCCTCTCGTTCCTGCTGCCGTGGTTCAAGCGCTTCAACATCGGCCGCGACCGCATGTTCATGGAAGAACCGCCGTACGGCCTGCGCGACGAGCGCCTGCGTGCGCAGGTCAGCGCCGCCATGCTGTCCGGCGACAGCGCGGCGGCCGGCCTTCCGGGCAATCCCTGGCACGCGCTGGCCGAGATGCGGGCGCTGAGCAACTGGACCCGCCGCCACCTGCACCAGGTCACCGCCCCGTGCCTGGTGATGCACGCCCGCGAAGACGACGTGGCCAGCATGGGCAATGCCGAACTGGTGATGTCGCGGGTCAGTGGCCCGAAGGAACTGGTGGTACTGGAGGACAGCTACCACATGATCACGATCGACCGCGAACGCCGCGAGGTGATCCGCCGCAGCGCGCGCTTCTTCACCGGGATCGGTGAACGCAGCGGCGTCCTCAAGGCGGTGGCCTGAGATGGGGGCACTTGCCACGCTGCTGTGGCTGGCCAATGTCGTGCTCGATACCGGTGGCCAGCTCGCCTTCAAGGCCGCCGCCAGCGACCCGCAGGAGGGCAAGGGACTGCAGCGCTGGAAGCACATGCTCAGCCGCCCCTGGCTGTGGATCGGCATCGCCTGTTACGTGCTTGAGTTCGTCGCCTGGATCGCCTTCCTGTCACTGGTTCCGCTGTCCAAGGGCGTGCTGCTGGGCTCGATCAACATCGTGGCGCTGATGATCGCCGGCCGCATCCTGTTCCGCGAGAAGCTCACGCCATTGCGGGTGACCGGGATGCTGCTGGTCACCGCAGGCGTGGCGGTGGTGGGGGCCGGCTCGTGAGGCGCCTGTATGTGATCGGCTTCCCCCTGCTGATGGCCTTCGACACCCTGGCCCAGCTGTGCTTCAAGTACGCCGGCGATGCTGCGCTGCCGGTCGAGGCCAACACCACCTGGCTGCTGCGCGTGCTGTCGCAACCATGGGTGTACGGCGCCATCCTGGGCTACGTGGGTGCGTTCTTCACCTGGATGAGCCTGCTGCGGCATGCACCGATCGGCCCCGCATTCGCGGCCTCGCACCTGGAGGTGATCAGCGTACTGCTGCTCTCGGCGTGGCTGCTGAAAGAGCCTCTCACCCTGCACCACCTGGTCGGTGCGGTGCTGATCGTGGCCGGCATCGTCTGCCTCGCCCGCGCGGAAGCGGACGACCCGCACAGTCCCACCGAAAACGCTTCGTGAGCGCGTTGCGATGAGCCTGTTCGCGCGCGAACTGCCACCGACCGCCGGCCTGCCGATGCAGGCCAGCGACTTCCTTCCCGGTGGCGGTGACCTGCGCGGGATCCTGGCCAACCAGCTGGGCACGCCGCCGCTGCAGCTGACCTGTTCCGGCACGCACGCGCTGCTGATCGCCCTGCGAACCCTGCGCAAGCGCGCGCCCAGGCGCGACACGGTGATCATGCCGGCCTACACCTGTCCGCTGGTGCCGATCGCGGTGCACAGCCTCGGCCTGCGCGTGCAGCTGTGCGATACCCGGCGCGGCCACTTCGACTTCGATCCCGGCCAGCTCGAACGGTTGGCCGATGCGCGTACGTTGGCCATCCTGCCGACCCACCTCGGCGGTCGCATCGCCGATGTCGAACGGGCCTGCGACATCGCCCGCAGCGCCGGCGCCTGGGTCATCGAAGATGCCGCACAGGCGCTGGGCGCACGGGTGGGCAACAGCAGTGTCGGCCTGCGTGGCGACATCGGATTCTTCAGCCTGGCGGCCGGCAAGGGGCTGAGCCTGCACGAAGGCGGCCTGCTGGTCAGCCGCGATGACGAACTGCGCGCCGAACTGGCCGAGCATGCCGCCGAACACGTGCGCTTCAACCTGCGCTGGGAGCTGCTTCGCAGTGTGCAGCTGCTTGGCCTTGCCGCCTGCTATCGCCCCTCACTGCTGTCGCTGGTGTACGGCAATCCGCTGCGCAACGCACTGCAGCGTGGCGATCTGGAAGACGCGGTCGGTGATGTTTTCCCGCTGGACATACCGCAGCACCGGGTCAGCCGATGGCGCCAGAACATCGGTGCCCATGCCGCGCGGCGATTGCCGGCGTTCCTGCAGGCCGGGCGCCTGCGCGCACTGCAGTTGCGCGTGCAGCTGGCACAACTGCCGGCGGTGGAAGTGGTCGATGGCCTGGCCGGCACCGGCGGCACCTGGCCGATGCTGATGCTGCTGCTGCCCAGCCAGCGCGCGCGTGACGCCGCACTGGACACACTGTGGCCGCGCGGCCTCGGCGCCAGCCGTATGTTCATCCGTGCCCTGCCCGACTACGCCTATCTGCGTGGCATCGTGCCGCAGGAGGACGTGCCCAATGCACGTGACTTCGCCGCACGCATGCTCACCCTTGGCAACAGCGCCTGGCAGACCCGTGAGGAGACGGCCGAAATACTGCAGGTCCTGGCCCGTGTCTGACCCGCACATGCATGCGTGGCCTGCGCGCCGGGCATTCATCCATGCATCTTCCTGAACGCTTTCCCAGCCCGTAAAAAAAGCCTTTCAACAGGAAAGGAACGAGAAAGGCGGCCTGCCTACATTGAGCCTGCCCCGGCATCGTGCCGGACGCTTCTTTCATCGACGGACCTGCCCATGCGCTGGAGCATCCTGTGTGACTTCGACGGCACCATCAGCCTCGAAGATGTCATCGACTCGCTGCTGGAAAAGTACGGCCAGCCGGGCTGGCAGGAACTGGAAGAACAGTGGAAGGCGGGAAAGATCGGCTCGCGTGAATGCATGCAGGGCCAGGTGCGGCTGCTGAAGCTGGACCCGGCCACGCTTGATGCCCATCTGGACCAGGTGCAGATCGATCCGGGCTTCGCCGCCTTTGTAGCTCGCACCGAGCAGCTGGGCCTGCCACTGCGCATCGTCAGCGACGGCCTGGACTATGCGATCCATCGCATCCTCGCCAACCACGGCCTGGCGCAGCTGCCGGTGGTGGCCAACCACCTGCGCTGGTGCGATGACCACTGGGAACTGGAATCGCCCTACCAGGCCGAAGGCTGCCGCAGTGGCACCTGCAAATGCGCCCGCGCCGCGCAGGCACGTGCCAACGAAGCACCGCGCGTGCTGATGATCGGCGACGGCAGCTCGGATTTCTGCGTGTCCGAAGACGCCGACTTCGTGTTCGCCAAGCGCCGCCTGATCACCCATTGCACCCATGCCGGCATTGAGCATGCCGCCATCGACACCTTCCACGACGCAATCGCACTGCTGCCGCGCTTGCTCGATGGCAGCCTGCTGCAGCCATGTCGTCTCGACGCCAGCCCGCAGCCCGCCGCACTGCCCCTGCTGCTGGCCACCGCCTGAGCACTCCCTTCCAGGCGCGCTCCCCTGTTACCCCTTTCGAACGTCCTTCACGGAACCGAACTGCATGAACATTTTTGACAAGAACGCCGCCGCCGCTGCCTCCGATGCGCAGCTGCTGGCCGACGAAGCCCGCTACAGCTCCTTCGGCGATACCGTCCACTACGTCGATCCGCCTAAGATCTTCCAGCGCGGCGAAGGCAGCTACATGTTCGACGGCGCAGGCGTGCCCTACCTCGACCTGCAGATGTGGTACTCGGCGTGCAACTTCGGCTACAGCAACAAGCGCCTGAACGATGCACTGAAGGACCAGATCGACACCCTGCCGCAGGTCGCCAGCCAGTACCTGCACCCGACCCGCGTGCAGCTGGCCAAGACCATTGCCGTGGACATGCACGAGAAGTTCGGCCTCGACGGCCGCGTGCACTTCAACGTTGGCGGTGCGCAGGCCATTGAAGACTCGCTGAAGATCGTGCGCAACGCGCGCGGCGGCAAGAGCCTGATGTTCGCCTTCGAGGGCGGCTACCACGGCCGCACCCTGGGTGCGTCGTCGATCACCTCCAGCTACCGCTACCGCCGCCGCTACGGCCACTTCGGCGAGCGCGCGATGTTCATCCCGTTCCCGTACCCCTTCCGTCGCCCGAAGGGCATGACCCCGGACGAGTACTCCGACCACTGCGTGTGGCAGTTCGAGCGCCTGTTCGAAAGCGAGTACAACGGCGTGTGGGATCCCAAGGTCGGCCAGGCCGAGTACGCCGCGTTCTACGTCGAGCCGATCCAGGGCACCGGTGGCTACGTCATCCCGCCGCGCAACTTCTTCACCGGCCTCAAGCGCGTGCTGGACAAGTACGGCATCCTGATGGTCGTCGATGAAATCCAGATGGGCTTCTGGCGCACCGGCAAGCTGTGGTCGATCGAGCACTTCGGCGTGACCCCGGACGTGCTGGTGTTCGGCAAGGCGCTGACCAACGGCCTGAACCCGCTGTCGGGCCTGTGGGCGCGCGAAGAGCTGATCAACCCGACCGTGTTCCCGCCGGGCTCCACCCACTCCACCTTCAACTCCAACCCACTGGCCACCCGCCTGGGCCTGGAAGTGCTGAAGCTGGGCAAGGAAATGGATTACGAGCGCACCGTGCCGGAAAAGGGCGCGTACTTCCTCGACGGCCTGCGCGGCCTGCAGAAGCGCCACCCGGAAATCGGCGACGTCGACGGGCTGGGCCTGGCGCTGCGTGCGGAAATCTGCCAGGCCGACGGCTACACCCCGAACAAGGAGCTGCTGGACCGCATGGTCGACATCGGCCTGGCCGGTGACCTGCTGCACGACGGCAAGCGCATGGGCCTCGTGCTCGACGTGGGTGGCTGGTACAAGAACGTGATCACCTTCGCGCCGTCGCTGGACATCAGCTACGAAGAGATCGACCTGGCGATCACCCTGCTCGACCAGGCGCTAACCAAGGCCAAGGGCTGAGGTCGATGCGCTGCCGGTTCCCGTGCCGATGGAAATGACGTCACGCGCATCCAGCACCGCGCTGGAACCGGCCGCGCTGCTGGAGGGCTTCCTGGCCCACCCGCCGCTCGGATTCGAGGCGGGCCGCCTTCCCAGCGGCCTGCCGACCTTCCGTGCCCCGTTGGACCTGACCACCACGATGGACGACGAACTGCGCGGCAGGCTGCTCGGCCTGCCGCTGTCGCGCCTGTGGCGGCCTTGGATCACCTGGAAGACGCGCTTCGTCGGTGCCACCAGCACCGAGTACACCCCGTTGCCGGCGCACGTGGCGCCGGAGGCGCTGGCCGAGGACGTGACACGTCACGCGATCGGCGATACCCGGCTGCTGGTGGTGAAGGACCTGGCGATCGATTCACCGCTGCTGGACGACGCCGCCAACGCACACAGCGGCGCCTTCCTGCAGGCGCTGCTGGCACGCGGCTTCGTCGAACTGGAAGGCATGCCGCTGGCCTGGGTGGCGATCGATTTCGATTCGCTCGAGGACTATCTCGGCCGCCTGTCATCCTCGCGCCGCAAGAACATCCGTCGCAAGCTGCGTTCGCGCGATGACCTGCAGATCGACTGCATCGCCACCGGCAACCCGGCCCTGGCCGACCCGCAACTGCAGGCCGAACTGTACGCGCTGTACCTGGGCGTATACGCGCAGAGCGCGGTGCATTTCGACCAGCTCGACCTGCCCTATTTCCAGTACCTGCTGGCCGACAGCCAGGGCCAGGGACGGATGTTCCTGTACCGCCACCAGGGCCGGCTGATCGGCTGGAACCTGTGCTACGTGCATGCCGGCAAACTGGTGGACAAGTACATCGGCCTGGCCTATCCGCAGTCGCGCGAGCACAACCTGTACGCGGTCAGCTGGATGCACAACCTCGAGTACGCGCAGCAGCACGGCCTGAGCCACTACGTGGCCGGCTGGACCGACTCGCGGATCAAGGCCGAGCTGGGCGCCCGCTTCACCTCCACCCGGCACGCGATCCACGCACGCTCCCCGCTGCTGCGCGCCGCCCTGCGCAAGCTGGCCCCGCACCTGCAGGGCGAACCTGATGGAGGCGGTTGAACGATGCCGTTGCGTTCCCCGCTGATCCTGGACCTGGACGGTGGCGTGCTGCCGCTGCCACGGGCGCAGACCCTGGCCCTGCCGCAGTGGCACGATCCGCTGCGCTTCGCCTGCAGCAATGCCATCCTCAACCGTTTCGCCGCTGACGTGCTGGCACCACTGCCGGCCCAGCTCGGAACCGTCATGCTCGGCAGTGGCGACTTCCACCACCTCACCCTGCCACTGCTGCGCCGCATGCATGGGCAGGCCCCGTTCCAGCTGGTGGTGCTGGACAACCATCCGGACAACATGCGGTTCCCGCTCGGCATGCACTGCGGCTCGTGGGTGAACGCCGCCAGCAAGCTGCCGCAGATCTCGCACATCCATGTGCTCGGCATCACTTCCAGCGACATCGGCCTCGGTCATGCCTGGGAGAACCACTGGCGACCGCTGATGCGTGGACGCCTGACGTACTGGTGCATGGACGTGGACGTGGGCTGGGGCTACCGCCTCGGCATGGGCCGTGCGTTCCGATGCTTCGAGCATCCGGAGGCACTGGTCGCCGCTTTCGCCGCCGAGCAGGCCACATCCCCGCAGCCGACCTACCTGTCGATCGACAAGGATGTATTCGCCGAGGACGTTGCGCGCAGCAACTGGGACCAGGGCCGCTTCCAGCTGGAACACGCACTGGTGGTGATCGAAGCACTGCGCGCCGGTGGCCTGGTCGGCAGTGACATCACCGGCGAAGTCTCGCTGGCGAACTACCAGAGCCGCTTCAAGCGCTGGTTGTCGTCGCTGGATGGCCAACCGGACATCAGCGCCGATGATCTTCCCGTCTGGCAGGCGCGTCACCAGCAGGTCAACCGCGAGCTGCTGGCGGCAATCGCCGCCGCACCGACGGCCTGCTGACCGCGTCGGCAATGCCGGCCGTTGGCCGGCGTGGCTTCGGTAGTGCCGGCCGCTGGCCGGCAACCTCGTTGTTCCCGGGCTCACAGGAATGCCGGCCAGCGGCCGGCACTACACTGGGCTCCTGTCCCCAAGAGCCGCCGCCATGCCCCAGACCGTCATCCCGCAACTGCGCATGCGCCACGCCGACACCACCCTGCCGTTCTACGTGCAGGGGCTGGGTTTCGTGGTCGACTGGGAACACCGCTTCGAGTCCGGCTTCCCGCTGTTCGCCCAACTCACCCGCGATGGCCAGACGATCTTCCTCACCGAGCACAGCGGTGACTGCGAGGTAGGCGGCGCGGTGTACTTCATCGTCGACGACGTCGACAGCCTGTACCGCGCCTTCAGCGCCGCCAACGTGCCGATCGAGCAGCCACCGCATGACACCGACTGGGGCAGCCGCGAAATGCTGCTGCGCGACCCCGACGGCAACCGCCTGCGCTTTGCCACCCACCTGGACTGAACAACGCGGGCTTGAGGAGGATATACGAAACATATACGCTTCGTATATTCCCACTCCAGGACCGCCGATGGGCATCGTCAACATCGATGACACCCTGCACGACCAGCTGCGCCGTGCCTGCACCGTCTCCAGCCGCTCGATCAACGCCCAGGCCAACTTCTGGATCCGGGTCGGCATGCTGTGCGAAATGAATCCCACGCTGAGCTTCCAGGACATCGTCGCCAGCGAACTGCGGGCTGCCGGCGTGCAGCCGCCGCTGCTGGCACCGGGACAGGTCTGAGCAGATGGCGATCATCAAGCGCCCCGACGAGATCGCGCTGATGGCCGAATCCGGGCGCCTGCTTGCGCAGGTGTTCGCCGCGCTCGACCGGCTGCCACTGCAGGGCCGCAGCACGATGGAGATCAACGATTTCGTCGAACGCATGATCGTTGACGAGCTGCAGGCGCGGCCGGCCAGCAAGGGCCAGTACGGCTTCCCGTACGTGCTCAACGCCTCGATCGACAACGTGATCTGCCACGGCGTACCCAGCACCACCGACGTGCTGCGTAACGGCCAGATCGTCAACCTCGACATCACCCTGGAGAAGAACGGCTACATCGCCGACTCCAGCACCACCTACCTGGTGGGCGAGGTCGACTACGCCGCGCGCAGGCTGGTGCGGACCGCCTACCAGGCGATGTGGAAAGGCATCGCTGCGGTGCGCCCCGGTGCACGCCTGGGCGACATCGGCCACGCCATCGCCCGCCACGCGCGCAGCCACGGCTACAGCGTGGTGAAGGAATACTGCGGCCATGGCATCGGCCAGGAAATGCACGAGGAACCGCAGATCCTGCACTACGGCCATCCCAACACCGGCAGGGTGCTGGAGGAGGGCATGGTGTTCACCATCGAGCCGATGCTCAACCAGGGCAAGCCGGCCATCCGCCAGCAGCCGGACCAATGGCCGGTCTACACCCGCGACGGCAAGCTGTCGGCGCAGTTCGAGCACACGGTGGCGGTCACCCGCAACGGTGTGCGCGTACTGACCCTGCGCCCCGGCGAAACGCCACTGTGCGTGGTGGACGCGACCTAGAGCGGACGCAACAGCAGTAGCGTGACCAGGCAGAGCATGAACATCGCCACGCCTGCATCCAGCACCCGCCAGGCAGTTGGCCTGCGGAACACCGGCTGCAACAGGCGCGCGCCATAGCCCAGCGTGCAGAACCAGGCCACGCTGGCGGCGCACGCACCGGCGGCGAACGCCCAGCGCAGGTCACCGGGGTAGCGCGTGGACAGGCTGCCCAGCAGCACCACCGTATCCAGATAGACGTGCGGGTTGAGCAGGGTGAAGGCCAGGCAGGTCAGCAGCACCTGCCGTCCGCTGCCGCCCTGCGCCTCGGCGGCGGCCAGCGCACTGCCACCGCGCCATGCGCGCAGCCCCGCCTGCAGGCCATACCAGAGCAGGAAGGCCGCGCCACCGAAGCGCAGCCCCTGCAGCAGCAGCGGCCACTGCAGCACCAGCGCGCCCATGCCGCCCACGCCCGCCAGGATCAGCACGATGTCCGCGCCGGCGCAGGCCAGCACCACCTTCCCCACATGGCGCTGCTGCAGGCCCTGGCGCAGCACGAAGGCATTCTGTGCGCCGATGGCGATGATCAGGCCGGCACCTGCGAACAGGCCGGCGGCGGTAGCGGCGATCCACATCAGGACAAGCCAGGCAGCGAAGGGATGCGCAGGGTGCGGCCAACGGCCGGTTAAGACAATCTGGTTTTTCTTTATCCTGTGCAGGAAAACTGAAGGGGCACCGGCATGGATCTGGTACATCCACAATTGGCCGCATTCGCTGCGGTGCTGGAAGAAGGCAGCTTCGAGGCCGCGGCACGCCGCCTGTCGATCAGCCCATCAGCACTGTCGCAACGGATCAAGGCGCTGGAAGACAGGCTCGGGCAGGTCCTGGTGGTGCGCCAGGCACCCTGCCGACCGACCGTAGCGGGGGAAGCGCTGCTGCGCCGGGTACGCCCGATGCAGGCGCTGGAAGCCGAGGCGCTGGCCGAGCTGCTGCCCGAGCGTGGCAGTGACACCGCGCGCACGCCGATCCCCCTGGCGGTCAACGACGACTCGCTTGATACCTGGTTCGTGCCCGCCATCGCCGACCTGCACCAGCGCCATGGCTACCTGTTCGACCTGCGCATGGACGACCAGGACCACACCCTGCAGTTGCTGCGCGATGGCAGCGTGCTCGGCGCAGTGACCGCCGAAAGCCAGCCGGTGAAGGGCTGCAACGTGCACCCGCTCGGCGCCATGCGTTACCACGCGATCGCTTCGCCCGGCTTCGCCCGCCAGTACTTCAACGATGGCATGCAGGCCGCGGCCCTGGCGCGCGCACCGATGCTGGTGTTCAACCGCAAGGATGAACTGCAATGGCGTTTCGTGCGGCGCCTGACCCGCGCGCGACTGCAGCCGCCGCTACACTACCTGCCCTCTTCCACCGGTTTCGTCGAAGCCGCCGCGTGCGGACTCGGTTGGGGCATGGCCGCGGAAACCCTGGTCGCGCCCGCCGTGCGCGCCGGCCGCGTGGTGGTACTGGAACCCCGCCGCTGGCTGGATGTGCCGCTGTACTGGCAACATGCCGCCGTGCGCTCAAGCACGCTGCAGCACATCACCCAGGCGCTGCGCACTGCAGCCAGCGGCACCCTTCGTTGAGGACAATCGGATGACCGCAGACTCGGGCTTCACGCCGCGCGCACTACCGTTTGCGCACTTCTTTACCACTGGGACGGCATGGGCGTGATCGGCCGACGTACAAGGATGCACCGCGCGAAGGCCGCGCTGGCGCTGGTGCTGGCGACCTGCCTGCCAACCGCTGCGTCCGCGCAGAACAGCAACGACGCCCCCGCATTGGACTGGGAACAGGCACGCCAACGCCTGGAGCAGGTCTCCGATGCGCTGGCGGCCGCAGATGCAGCGGTACGCAACAAGCAGGACCTGCAGGACGCCACGCGCCTGCTGCGCCTGCCGGAGATCACCGGCGAAGTGCGCCGCCTGCAGTTCCAGAAGACCCTGACCCTGCCACTGGGTTCGCTGGCGCCCGTGGCTGAAGCCTTCGGTATCGATTCGCCGCTGTCGTTCACCGAGCGCGACTGGCGTACACGCCCGGTAGTGACCGCGGTGCTGCCGCTGTACACCGGCGGCGTGATCCCGGCCGCGCAACGTGCGGCCAGCGCCGCCCATGAGCAGGCCAACGCCGAGCGCGAGGCGCAGCGCCAATCATTGACCGTGCAGCTGGCTCAGGCCTACTTCGGCCAGCGCCTGGCCGAGCAGGCGGTGGACGTGCGCCGCGACGTGCGCGACGGCCTCAACCGCCACCTGTCCGATGCAGAAAAGCTGGAACGCGAGGGCTTTGCCACCCGCGCCCAGCGCCTGCAGGCCACCGTGGCCCGCGACAAGGCCGAGCGCGAATACCAGAAGACGGTGAACGATCTGGCTACGCTGAAGGCCGCGCTGGCCACGCTGCTGCGCAGTGGTGGCGAGGTGCAGCCGGTGTCGCCGCTGTTCGTGCAGCGCGTGCCGCTGGAACCGGTGACCAGCTTCGAGCGCACCGCGCAGGCGCGCCAGCCGCAGATCGCGCGCTTGCGCGCGATGGTTGCGCAGGCCGAACAGGGCGTGCGCGTGCAGCAGGCCAAGCTGAAGCCGCAGATCTTCGCCTTCGGCCAGTACGACTTCCGCCGCCGCGACGAAATGCTGACCGACCCGGACTGGGCGTTCGGCATCGGGCTGAAGTACACCTTCCTGTCGCCGAACTCGCGGCCGGCGCAGATCAGCGCCGCGCGTGCGCAGCAGGAGCAGGCCGAAGCGGGCCTGCGCGAGGCCGAGAACCAGGTCGCACTGGGCGTGCGCAAGGCCTGGAACGAACTTGAGACCGCGCGCCAGCAGTTCGTGCTGCTCGACAGCAGCATCGCCCAGGCACAGGAAAACCTGCGCCTGCAGGAGCTGGCATTCCGCGAAGGCCAGGCCACCTCGCTGGATGTGATCGATGCGCGGCTCGGCCTGGGCGGCGCCCGTGTCGAGCGCGCTCAGGCCGCCTACCAATACGACATTGCGCTGGCACAGTTGCTGGAGATCAGTGGACAGATGGACCGTTTCGAAGAATTCCGGCGGCGTGCGGACGAGGTGATCGACCATGAGTGATGTGCTGCACGACGATGCGACGACGCCCCCCGGCAAGCGGCGGCTGGGACCGATCCTGCTGGTGGTCCTGCTGGTCGCGGTGGTGCTCGGCCTGTGGCTGGCCTGGCGCAGCCCGGCCGACCAGATCCAGGGCATGGCCGATGCGGACACGATCAACGTGGCCGCCAAGATCACCGCACGCGTGGCCGAGCTGAAGGTGCGCGAGGGCGATCGCGTGCAGCCCGGGCAGGTGCTGTTCCTGCTCGACAGCCCCGAAGTGGCTGCCAAGGAACAGCAGGCGCACGGCGCATTGGCGGCTGCGCAGGCGGTGGCCGACAAGGCCGACGAAGGCGCGCGCAGCGAAGACATCCGCGCCGCCGAAGCGAACTGGAAGCGCGCCGAAGCCGGCGCGACACTGGCCGAAGCCACCTACCGGCGCGTGCAGAACCTGTTCAACGAAGGGGTGATGACCCGGCAGAAGCGCGATGAAGCGCATGCCCAGGCCACCAGTTCGCGCGAACTGGCCCGCGCCGCCCGCGCGCAGTACGACATGGCATTGGCCGGCGCCCGCGAGCAGGACAAGCGTGCCGCGCAGGGCCAGGTACAGCAGGCGCAGGGCGCGGTGGCCGAGGTCAACGCCGCGCGAGCCGAAGTGGAAGGACGCGCGCCGGTGGCGGGCGAGATCAACAAGCGCATGGCCGACCCGGGCGAGCTGGTGCCAGCCGGCTATCCCGTGTTCACCCTGGTCGACATCGACCGCATGTGGGTGGCGATGAACCTGCGCGAATCGCAGATGCAGGGCCTGAAGGTCGGCAGCAAGCTGCAGGGCAGCGTGCCGGCGCTGGGCCTGGATGGCGAGTTCGAGGTCTACTTCATCAATCCGGCCGGCGACTACGCAACCTGGCGTACCACCCGCCAGTCGTCCGGCTATGACGTCCGCAGCTTCGAGGTGCGGGTGCGCCCGGTACGCCGCATCGAGGGCTTCCGCCCCGGCATGAGCGTGCTGTTCGCATGGCCCCAGCACTGAGCCCGGACCGCAACGGCTTCGCCGCTTCGTGGCGGCGCGAGCTGCAGTCGCTGCGCGGCAACCGTGCCGACCTGCTGCTGGTCACCGTGCTGCCACTGCTGATGCTGGTCGTGATGGCATGGATGTTCACGCCGTCGGTGATGCGCGATATCCCGATTGCTGTGGTCGACCTTGACCACAGCAGTGACAGCCGCCTGCTGCTGCGCATGCTCGACGCCAGTCCCGGCGTACGCGTCGCCAGCCAACCAGCGGACCTGGAGGAGGCACGATCGCAGCTGCGCAGCCTGGACGTGTTCGCCATCGTGCTGGTGCCGCGCGATGTCACCCGGCAGGCGCTGCGTGGGCGCCAGGGCACGGTGTTCGCCTATTACAACGCCACCTACATGACCACCGGCCAGTCGGCGTCGCGCGACATCGGCGACGCGGTTTCCGCATGGAACGCACGCCTGCTGCGCGAGCGCATCGGCCTGCAGGTTGGCCCGGGCAAGCTGCGCGCGGCGCCGATCGCGGTGCAGTCGGACATCCTCTACAACCCGGCGCGCAGCTACGAATTGTTCCTGCTGCCACTGATCTTCCCGGCGGTGCTGTCACTGGTACTGGCACTTGCGGTGGCCGGCAGCCTCGGCCGCGAGATCCGCGATGGCACCCTGCCCGCCTGGCTGGCTCGCACGCCGTGGTCGGCGATCGCCGGCAAGGTCGCGCCGTACCTCCTGCTGTTCTCGCTGTATGGCGCGCTCGGCATCGGCTACCTGGCCTGGCTGCGCGGCGATGGTGTGGCCGGCAGCGTGCTCCTGCTGCTGCTCGCACAGCCCCTGTTCTACCTGGCCACGGCCACCTACGCGTTGTTTTTCGTCGGCGTCACCCGCGACATGGGTACCGCACTGTCCGCGGTGGGTCTGAGCATCGGCACCGCACTGGCGTTTTCCAGTGCCACCTTCCCGGTGCTGGACGGGCCGTTGTTTACCCGCGTCTGGCACCAGCTGCTGCCATTGAGCGCCTACATCAAGCTGCAGACCCAGCAGCAGTTCATCGGCTCGCCGCTGCAGGTTTCGGCATGGCCGCTGGCTACGCTGCTGTTGATGACGGTGGTGGCCGGTGGCATCGGCGGCCTGCGCCTGATCGCCTTTGCACGCACGCCTGCCGCCGCACAATCCGCAGGGGCTGACGCATGAGCATGCTCTGGCGCAGCCTGCAGCAGACCCTGATGGCGGTGCTGTGCGACCGCTACGCGATCGTGGTGATGGTCGGTGCGGTGATCCTGTATTCGTTCTTCTATCCAGCCGCCTACCGGCACCAGGTGGCCGGCAACCTGCCGGTGCTGGTGGTGGACGAAGACCATAGCGCGACCAGCCGCGAGCTGCTGCGCAAGCTCGACGCACTGCGCGTTGCGCGCGTGGTCGGGCAACCGGCGGACGTCGACAGCGCACGCCAGCAGCTCGAAGCCGGCCACGCCGAAGGCATCGTCGTGATCCCGGCCAACCTGGAGCGCGACATCCTGCGCGGCCATCCGGCCAAGCTGGTATTGCTTGGCAACGGTGCCTACCTGGGCCGCGCCAGTTGGGTGCTGGGCAGCGTAGCTGATGCGCTGGGTGCGTTCGGGCGTGATGCGGTGGTCGGCCAGGCCGCCTTCATGGGTGCGCCGCAGGCACCGCCGGTCACCCTGGTGCAGCGCCCGCTGTACAACACGCAGGAAGGCTATGGCAGCGCCATCGTGCCCGGCGTGGCCGAGCTGATCGTGCACCAGACGCTGTTGATGGGCATCGGCGTTCTGCTCGGCGGCCGCCGCCTCGCACTGGGCCGGCGCCTGCGCTTCGACCTGCCGACGCTGGCCGGCATGGCGTTGGGCTTCGGCCTGATCGGCCTGTTCGGCCTGTTCTGGTACGCCGGTTTCACTGCCTGGGTGCAGGACTATCCGCGCGGCGGCAACCCGATGGGCCAGCTGCTGGGCGGCACCTTGTTCATCGCCACCACCGTGGTCTTCGGCCTGTTCGTCGGCAGCTTCTTCCGCACCCGCGAGCGCGCCTTCCAGTACATCATCGCCACCTCCATCCCGCTGTTTTTCCTGGCCAACCTGTCGTGGCCGGCGGTGATGACGCCGCAACCGCTGGTCTGGCTGGCACAGCTGCTGCCGACCACCTCGGGCATCAACCTGATGGTGCGCCTGAACCAGATGGACGCCCGCCTGGCCGACATCAGCCACGAACTGATCACCCTCACCGTCCTGCTGCTGCTCTACGGTAGCCTCGCCACCTGGCGCCTCCTCGCCAAAAAAGGGGACGGAGGGAATTAAGTCGTAAGCGGCCTGTTCAAGCGGCGCGGCATGGCCGCTTTGATCCATCGTTTATGGATCCGGGGCATACCAGAACGGGATGCGGAACGCGCGGCGCCGTCCGGCCCCCCGCTCGCCGCCTGCAGCATTCCACACCAGTTCCAGGTCATGGCGTCCGGGTGCGAGCCCCCGGGTAGGCAGGTACCCCACCAGGCCGCGCATATCCAGGTCACGCCGCTCCATGGGCACGAAGCCATGCAGGTCGACCGGGGCGCCGTCCAGCTTGACCTGCCAGAGCCGGGAAAGGCACTCCACTGCGGCATTGGCGGCCTGTTGCCCGGTGGCCTCATTGCGCGCGTCCGGAAGTGCGGTGCAATGCTGGCGCGCCAGCGGATTGTCGCGTTGCGGGCGATGCGGAATGAACAAACGAAGCTGCGCACCGCTGATCGTGTCCGACGGGATCATCGGGTACGGCAGCAGCTGGTCATGCGCCGAACGCATCGATTCGTAATGCGCACTCAGCATGCCGTGCTCAACCGCCGCTTCCGTGACGATCTGGTAACGGTTGAACAGCGAGAACTTCAACGACGCCATCACCTGCACGGCCGCCAGCAGCATCGCTACCAGCACCGCGAACAGGTAGGCCGCCATGAACGAACGCGAGCGCAGGTTGCTCTGCATGGTCAGCTGCATGGTCTGCATCAGGCGCAACAGCGGAACCCGTTGCAGTGCCGCCAGCATGCCCTGCAGCAGTCGCTGCGGTCGCTCATGGGGTTGCCCGCGCGCCTGCCGCCGCGCCACGATCTTCTCCAGGATCCCGGGGGTAACAGCCAGCGCCAACATTGCGGCCAGCACAGTGCACAGGGCGAGCATGGCGACATGATCGGCGCCGCCGGACAGCGCGCCGATCACCATCGACACACCAAGCGTCAGGACGGCCAATACCAGGGTGCCCGCCAATGTCTGTACGGCAAGCAGGGTGGTCGAGAACAGCATCGTCGCCAGCCGGTCGGCACGTTCGATGCTGCCATCGAGGCCTCCGTCCCGGGCCTGCAGGAAGGCGCGCGTGACCGCCCCCATTCTTGGCAGGCGGTCCCAGTCAATGCCATCGGGGAAATGCGACCTGAGGCCGATCAGCCCGATCCAGTAGCCGCGCACCGTGAGGTGGATGATCAAGGCCACTGCCAGCACATAGCACATGCCGACACTGATGCTGAAACCGAACCAGAGCATCTGGAAGTACATGCCTTCGGTGTGCAGGCTGCTGCGCGCCCAGGCGTCGAACAGATAACCCGGCACGGCCAGCAGCGCAAACGCCAGCAGGCCCGAAATGAAGAGCTCGAGTTCATCGGTGCGATCACGCACCCGATGGGGATGGGCAGTCGCTTCCGGTATCGGGTCATGCCTTGCGAGCGGTGCCGGTTGGGGAGCTGGAGCCGATGCGTTCACTGGACATTCATCCGTTGAGTCGGCGCAGTATAGGCACGACGCCGGAGTCAGCGATACAGGTCCGGAACGAAGAACGCCGGCGCGGGGCCGGCGTTCGAGTACTGCGATGTGCAAGGGGGGAACGGGCGCTGTCGGCAACCGATCAACGATAGACGCGCTCGCAACGGCGCTCGACCACGCGGTCGCCGTTCTTCTGCTGGCTGTTGCCCTGGATCTGGCGACCGGCCGCACCACCGGCCACGGCACCGGCCACGGTAGCGAGCTTCTTGCCATTGCCGCCGCCCACCTGGTTGCCCAGCAGGCCGCCGATCACTGCACCCGTGGCCGTACCCGCAATGCGGTTCGGATCGCGCGAGTTGCGCTGCACTTCCACGTTCTTGCAGACCACGCGGCTGCCGTCATTGAACTTGCGTCCCTCATCGCGCGGGCCATAGGTCTGCGCGCCGGCCACCGACGAAGCCGCCAGCAGGGTGCCCAGCACAAGCAATCGGGTCGAGGTCTTCATGGCCATCTCCTGAGTTCCGGTATGACGCAAGTTTCCTCCTGCGGTTGGCAACCGGAAGTGAAATGCGCGTGTCCGCCACCTCATCGGCCATCGCGCGTTCAGGAAGAAAGTTGCGCCCATCGCGATCAGCCATCGCAATGGGCGCCGTCTCCCTACCGGCATGCCACGTTCCAGCTAGAACTCTTCCCAACCACCGGCATTGGCCGCCAGTGTCGGCTCGATGCGCGGCGACAGTGCCGCCGGCCTGCGCACCGGAGTAACCGTCGCGGCCACCGCAGCCAGGGCCGGACGCACGGCTGCAACCGCGGTTGCCGCACCGGTGCGGAACACCGATACCGCCTCGGCCAGCAGGTTGGCCTGCTCCGCCATGGAGCGTGCCGCCGCGCTGGCTTCTTCCACCAGCGCCGCATTCTGCTGCGTGGTCTCGTCCATCTGCACCACCGCCTGGTTGACCTGTTCGATGCCCGAGCTCTGCTCCTGCGACGCGGCAGAGATCTCGGCCATGATGTCGGTCACGCGCTGCACCGACGCCACGATCTCACCCATCGTAGTGCCTGCCTGGCGGACCAGCGCCGATCCATCGGCGACCTTGCCGACCGAATCCTCGATCAGGCCCTTGATCTCCTTGGCCGCGCCGGCTGAGCGTTGCGCCAGTGTGCGCACCTCACTGGCCACCACCGCAAAGCCCCTGCCCTGCTCGCCGGCACGCGCGGCTTCCACCGCCGCGTTCAAGGCCAGGATGTTGGTCTGGAAGGCGATGCCGTCGATGACGCTGATGATCTCGGCGATCTTCTTCGACGAGGCTTCGATGGCCGACATCGTGGTGACCACCTGGCCGACCACCTCGCCGCCCTGCGAGGCGACACCGTGCGCGCCGATCGCGAGCTGGTTGGCCTGGCGTGCATGCTCGGCGTTCTGCTTCACGGTGGAGGTCAGTTCCTCCATCGACGCCGCCGTCTCTTCCAGGTTCGCCGCCTGCTGCTCGGTACGCCGCGACAGATCGGTGTTGCCCGAGGCAATCTCGCCCGCTGCCAGGTTGATGCTGGACGCACTGGACTGGATGCGGCCGACAATCTGCTTGAGCTGATCGACGGTGGCGTTGCAGTCATCGCGCATGCGGGCGAACACGCCGTGGAAATCACCTTGCATGCGTACGGTGAGGTCACCGCGCGAAATCGCCTGCAGCAGGGTCGACACCTGTACCAGGTTCTGGTCGGTGGTCTGCATCAAGCGATTGAGCCCGGCCACCATGTCGCGGAAATCGTAGGCGAAGCGATCTTCATCGCCGCGCAGGCTGAAGTCGCCTGCCGCGGCCGCTGTCGCCAACCGGCGGATCTCGCTGTTGATCGCCGACAGGCTGGTCTTGGTCTCGTCCATTGCCTGGGTGATCGCCGCCTTCTCGCCCGGCAGCGGATCCATGTCCACCGACAGGTCGCCACGGGCGTAGTGCTTCATCACTTCGATCAGCCGGTTCTGCACCTGCACATGCGAGCCGACCAGCGCATTCGTCTCGTGCACCATGCGCCCGTAGTCGCCGGGGAAGGCACCTTCGTCCATGCGATAGCTGAGGCTGCCTGCATCGTGCTGACGGGCCAACTCGCCCTGCGCCGCCATCACCGACTGCAACTGCGCCTGCATGCGCTGCATCGACCTGAGCAGCTGCGTCACCTCATCGTTGCCGGACGCGTCGATGCTGTTGTCCAGCCGCCCGTTGGCAATGCCGTCGGCCAGCTTCACCGCGCCTTCCAGCGGGCGGGTCAGGCTGCGGGTGATGGCCCACGCGGCCAGCGAGCCCAGTATCAGGCTCAGCACGCCGAACACGATCGACAGCGTGCCGGTCCAGGATTCGGTTGAACGGTATTCCTCGCGGCTGCGCGCGGTCAGTGTCTCCTGATGCCGCAGCAGGGTCGAGATCGTCTCGTTCCATGCGGTAGCCAGTCCGTGCTCGGCGAGCAGTTCCTTGGCCGCACCGTCAAAATCACCCGCCTTCATGCGCTCGTGCAGATGCTGGGTGGAGGCGTCTGTCGCCTTGCGTGCCGCGTCGATTTTCGCAACCAGGGCATCGCCGGTGGCGTCGCGTGGAATCTTGATGTACTTGGCCCAGATACCATCGTAGGTCTGCGACAGCTCCTGCGCTTTCTGATAATCCTTGTCGAAATCCTCGCCGCGCTTGATCACCATCAGCCGGCGGTGCATCAACACTGCGTTGTTGGTATCCAGCATCTCGTTCAACAGCCGCATCTTCACCATGTTGACGTCCACCACTTTCGAGAACTGGGCAGACTTCAGATGGTTTCCGTACAGCGCCAGGCCGACGATGGCCACGATGAACAGCAGCAGCAAACCGAACCCGGCACCCAGCCGGGATCCCACTCGGAGGTTGCGTAAGGCGAGCATCTCAATTCCCTTGATCATGGCCGTATGATCGATGGCGGCGCAGGCAAGGGAAACTTTATAGGGCGATATTATTATATCGATCCAAAACTCTGGAACTGTGCAGACAGGTGTGAAAGCGGGCGACCCACGAGGGCGTTATATCCAGAAGGCATATCGCCACGTGTACCGAGAATAGGATAAGGCCGGGGCCTGCCGCCCCGCTATCTGGCATTACAGGGCAACAGGCCCCGGGAAGACCAGAGCCTTCCCGAGACTTGCCGCATAGACGCTCTCGAACTGGAAGGAGAGCACAAACTGGAACTCGCACGTCGCGGCGTGGACCGACCAGCCTTTCGTAGACATCCGGACGCCATAATTCATGGCAATGACCGAGGTGTTTATGGGCAACAGCAAGCAGTACACGGATGAGT
>NZ_JAXBQT020000029.1:0-54118 GCF_047520755.2 Stenotrophomonas sp. FR010
GCCGAGCCCATGCTCGGCTGTTGTCCCTGCAGAAGCAGCCGAGCATGGGCTCGGCTCTACAGACCCTCCGCGCGTAGCCAGCGCCACAGCGTGGTGCGGGATACCCCCAACGCCTGTGCCATCCCCTCACGGTCATTGCGGTGATCCTGCAACAGCGTTTCCAACTGCGCGCGCGGCGGACGCTTGCCGTTGCTTTCCAGCGGCAACATGGTGGCGCTTTCTTTCACCAGTTCGGGCGCGAGCTGCAGCAGGCGCGCTGCATCGATCAATCCTTCCCCAGGCTGCCAGTGGATGCGTAGTCGATCCACCAGATTGCGCAGTTCGCGCACGTTCCCGGGCCACTCGGCGGCGGTCAACATTGCCATCGCAGCTTCGTCCAATGGCGCGTCGATGCCACGCAGCTGGCGGAAGAAGTGCTGTGCCAGCAGCGGGATGTCACTGCGCCGCGCACGCAGCGGGGGCAGGGCGATGCGTAGTGCGGCCAGCCGGTAATACAGGTCGCGACGGAAGCCGCCGGTCGCCGCGTGCTGTTCCAGCGACTTCAGGGTGGCGGCCACCACGCGCAGGTCCACTGCGGTCGGTTCGGTAGCGCCGACACGCAGCACCTCGCGTTCTTCCAGCACGCGCAGCAGGCGGGTCTGCAACGGCAGCGGCAGTTCGCCGATCTCATCCAGGAACAACGTACCGCCATCGGCGGCCTCGACCAGGCCCACGCGACCACCGCGCCGTGCACCAGTGAAGGCACCATCGCTGTAGCCAAACAGTTCGGCTTCCAGCAGTGATTCGCTGATGGCGCCGCAGTTCAGCGCCACGAAGCGCCCGCGACGGCCGCTGGCGGCGTGCAGTTGACGCGCTACCAGTTCCTTGCCGGTGCCGGTTTCGCCGGTGACCAGCACCGTGCTGTCGTGCGGTGCGTAGAGCGCGATTTGAGCGCGTACCTGCGCCATCGCGTCGCTGTCGCCGAGCAGTTCGTGCGCGTCGCTGCGTACTGTCGGGCGCCGGCGCAGGGGCGGCCGGCTGCCCGTGGAGCGGGCCAGGGTCTGGGTCAGTTCGAGGGCGTGTTCGAACGCCTGCCGTACCGAATCGGCGGAGTACAGCAGCACGCCGGGCAGGCCGGCCTGCTCGGCATGGTCGATGGCCATGCCGGTGCCGACGATCACCTCGATGCCGTTGGCACGCAGGTCGGCAATGCAATCGCGTGCGTCCTCGCGGGTGACGAAGCGACGGTGCTCGATCTCCAGGCCAAAACTCTGCTGGAAGTTGCTGAACACCGGTACGTCGCTGGCGTGGGTGACCAGGCCGATGCGGCTGGCGATCCGCCGCGCGCGCGCCAGTGCTTCCATCAGGTCGAAGCCGTTGGCCTGGATCGGCACCAGTGGCAACTCCAGCCGCCCGCGCAGCCAGGCCGCATTGGAGCCGCCGGCGATGACCACGTCGCAGTGCTCGCGGCGCAGGCGCTGGCCGATCACATCCACCGCTTCCTCGAAGCCGAGGTTGATCTGCTCGATGCGCGCGCGGCGGTCGAACTCGGGAATGACGTCGCCCAACAGGCCGGTCAGGCGAGAGACGCTGACCGTCCAGATCACGGGGCGACCGGGGTCGGCGTCGGCATGGCGCAGGGGTGAGCGGGGCGGGTACATGGCGGCGGGAGGTCGACGGGATGTTTCATGATACATCCGTTTCAGTGTTTCATATGTTTCAATGTTGCGGGGTGGTCATGCCTGGGAAATCAACGGCTTGCAGCTTGGCATGGGGCTTGCGCTGTCTGTCCCGTACTTCAACCTGGATCGCCGCATGACCGCTTCCGCCCCTTTCTCCGCCGGTGCCCGCTTCCGTGAGGCGCTGGCTGCCGAATCGCCGCTGCAGGTGATCGGCGCCATCAACGCCAACCACGCCCTGCTGGCCAAGCGCGCCGGCTTCCGCGCCATCTATCTGTCCGGCGGCGGTGTTGCCGCGGGCTCGCTGGGCCTGCCGGACCTGGGCATCAACACCCTGGAAGACGTGCTGGTGGACGTGCGCCGCATCACCGATGTCTGCGACCTGCCGTTGATGGTGGACATCGACACCGGCTTCGGCCCGAGCGCGTTCAACATCGCGCGCACCGTGAAGTCGCTGATCAAGGCCGGTGCGGCCGCCTGCCACATTGAAGACCAGGTCGGCGCCAAGCGCTGCGGTCACCGTCCGGGCAAGGAGATCGTGTCGCAGGGTGAAATGGTCGACCGCGTGAAGGCTGCCGCCGATGCCAGGACCGATCCGGACTTCTTCCTGATCGCGCGTACCGACGCCATCCAGGTGGACGGGGTGGACAAGGCCATCGAGCGCGCCATCGCCTGTGTCGAGGCTGGTGCCGACGGCATCTTCGCTGAGGCGGCCTACGACCTGGACACCTACCGCCGCTTCGTCGACGCGGTGAAGGTGCCGGTGCTGGCCAACATCACCGAATTCGGTGCCACCCCGCTGTTCAGCCGCGATGAACTGGCTTCGGCCGGTGTTGCGATCCAGCTGTTCCCGCTGTCGGCGTTCCGCGCGGCCAACAAGGCGGCCGAGAACGTCTACCAGGCGGTGCGCCGCGATGGCCACCAGCGCAACGTGGTGGAAACCATGCAGACCCGCGAAGAACTCTACGACCGCATCGGCTACCACGCCTTCGAGCAGCAGCTCGATGCGCTGTTCGCCGCCAAGAAATAAGCAGTACCCTGCACCATCAAGTTTCGGAGGGAAACATGAACGATACGACCGCAACCCCGACCTTCAAGCCGAAGAAGTCCGTCGCCCTGTCCGGCACCGCCGCCGGCAACACCGCGCTGTGCAGCGTGGGCCGCAGTGGCAACGACCTGCATTACCGTGGCTACGACATCCTGGACCTGGCCAACACCAGCGAGTTCGAGGAAATCGCCTACCTGCTGGTGCACGGCAAGCTGCCGACCCGCGCCGAGCTGGTTTCGTACAAGGCCAAGCTGAAGTCGCTGCGTGGCATCCCGGCCGCGGTGAAGGCCGCGCTGGAAGAACTGCCGCCGTCGGCACACCCGATGGACGTGATGCGCACCGGTGTGTCCGTGCTCGGCTGCGTGGCGCCGGAGAAGGATGACCACAACCATCCGGGCGCGCGCGACATTGCCGACAAGCTGATGGCCTGCCTCGGCTCGATGCTGCTGTACTGGTACCACTGGAGCCACAACGGCCGTGCCATCGACGTGGAAACCGACGATGACTCGATCGGTGGCCACTTCCTGCACCTGCTGCACGGCGAGAAGCCGCAGGACTCGTGGGTGAAGGCGATGCACACCTCGCTGATCCTGTACGCCGAGCACGAGTTCAACGCCTCGACCTTCACCTGTCGTGTCATCGCCGGTACCGGCAGCGACATGTACAGCGCGATCTGCGGTGGCATCGGCGCACTGCGTGGCCCGAAGCACGGCGGCGCCAATGAAGTGGCGTTCGAAGTGCAGAAGCGCTACGACAATCCGGATGAGGCCGAGGAAGACATCAAGGCCCGCGTCGAGCGCAAGGAAGTGGTGATCGGCTTCGGCCATCCGGTCTACACCGTGTCCGATCCGCGCAACAAGGTGATCAAGGATGTGGCCCGCGAGCTGTCCGAAGAACAGTCGAGCATGAAGATGTACGACATCGCCGAGCGCCTGGAATCGGTGATGTGGGACATCAAGAAGATGTTCCCGAACCTGGACTGGTTCAGCGCCGTCAGCTACCACATGATGGGCGTGCCGACCGCGATGTTCACTCCGCTGTTCGTGATCGCCCGCACCGCCGGCTGGAGCGCGCACATCATCGAGCAGCGCATCGACGGCAAGATCATCCGCCCGAGCGCCAACTACATCGGTCCGGAAGACCGCGACTTCGTCGCCATCGACAAGCGCGTCTGATCCACCTGCTGTCCCCATCCGGCCGGCCGCGTGCCGGCCGGATGCTTTCGCCGCCGCACCGCCGGCACCCGGCCCGCCCCAAGCATTCCGCCAGCCCATGAATACCGATTACCGCAAGAACCTCCCCGGCAGCGCGCTGGACTATTTCGACGCGCGCGCCGCCGTCGATGCAATCCAGCCCGGCGCCTACGCCACTCTGCCGTACACCTCGCGCGTGCTGGCCGAGAACCTGGTGCGCCGCTGCGATCCGGCCACGCTTGGCGACTCGCTGAAGCAGCTGATCGAGCGCCGCCGCGACCTCGATTTCCCATGGTTCCCCGCGCGTGTGGTCTGCCACGACATCCTCGGCCAGACCGCACTGGTTGACCTGGCCGGCCTGCGCGATGCGATCGCCGACAAGGGCGGTGACCCGGCCAAGGTCAATCCGGTGGTGCCGGTGCAGCTGATCGTCGACCACTCGCTGGCGGTGGAGTGCGGTGGTTTCGACCCGCAGGCGTTCGAGAAAAACCGTGCGATCGAGGATCGCCGCAACGAAGATCGTTTCCACTTCATTGACTGGACCAAGCAGGCGTTCCAGAACGTGGACGTGATTCCGCCGGGCAACGGCATCATGCACCAGATCAACCTGGAGAAGATGTCGCCGGTGGTCTACGTGCAGGACGGCGTGGCGTTCCCCGACACCTGCGTGGGCACCGACAGCCACACCCCGCACGTGGATGCGCTGGGCGTGATCGCGATCGGTGTGGGCGGCCTGGAAGCCGAGAACGTGATGCTCGGTCGTGCCTCGTGGATGCGGCTGCCGGACATCATCGGCGTCGAGCTGTCCGGCAGGCCGCAGCCGGGCATCACCGCCACCGACGTGGTGCTGGCGCTGACCGAATTCCTGCGCAAGGAGCGCGTGGTCGGCGCGTACCTTGAATTCTTCGGCGAGGGGGCGGCGGCACTGACCATCGGTGACCGCGCCACCATCTCCAACATGTGCCCCGAATACGGCGCGACCGCCGCGATGTTCTACATCGACGGGCAGACCATCGATTACCTGCGCCTGACCGGCCGCGAGGAATCGCAGGTGGCGCTGGTGGAGAACTACGCCCGCACCACTGGCCTGTGGGCTGACGACCTGGCCACCGCGCAGTACGAGCGCGTGCTGCGCTTCGACCTGTCCAGCGTGGTGCGCAACATGGCCGGCCCGTCCAACCCGCACAAGCGCGTGGCGACCGCCGAGCTGGCCGAGCGCGGCATCGCCGACGAGGCCAAGCTGGCAGCGGGCAAGGCCGAGCAGGCGCAGGGCCTGATGCCGGATGGCGCGGTGATCATCGCCGCCATCACCAGCTGCACCAACACCTCCAACCCGCGCAACGTGATCGCTGCCGGCCTGCTGGCACGCAAGGCCAACAAGCGCGGCCTGCTGCGCAAGCCGTGGGTGAAGTCATCGCTGGCGCCCGGCTCGAAGGCGGTGCAGCTGTACCTGGAAGAGGCCGGCCTGCTGCCGGACCTGGAAAAGCTGGGCTTCGGCATCGTCGCCTTCGCCTGCACCACCTGCAACGGCATGAGCGGCGCGCTCGATCCGGCCATCCAGCAGGAGATCATCGACCGGGACCTGTACGCCACGGCTGTGCTGTCGGGCAACCGCAACTTCGATGGCCGCATCCACCCGTATGCAAAGCAGGCCTTCCTGGCGTCGCCGCCGCTGGTGATCGCCTATGCCATCGCCGGCACCGTGCGCTTTGACATCGAGAAGGACGTGCTGGGCGTGGACGCCGACGGCAACGAGGTGCGCCTGAAGGACATCTGGCCGAGCGACGCCGAGATCGACGCCGTGGTCAAGGCCTCGGTGAAGCCGGAGCAGTTCCGCCGCGTCTACAACCCGATGTTCAATGTGCGCGTGGAGCACGGCGCGACGGTCAGCCCGCTGTACGACTGGCGCCCGCAGAGCACCTATATCCGTCGCCCGCCGTACTGGGAGGGCGCACTGGCCGGTGAGCGCACGCTGTCGGGCATGCGCCCGCTGGCGGTGCTGCCGGACAACATCACCACCGACCACCTGTCGCCGTCCAACGCGATCCTGGCCTCCAGTGCCGCCGGTGAGTACCTGGCGAAGATGGGCCTGCCCGAAGAGGACTTCAATTCCTACGCGACCCACCGCGGCGACCACCTGACCGCGCAGCGCGCCACTTTCGCCAACCCGAAGCTGTTCAACGAGATGGTGCGCAACGACGACGGCAGCGTGAAGCAGGGTTCGCTGGCGCGCGTGGAGCCGGAAGGCAAGGTGATGCGCATGTGGGAGGCGATCGAAACCTACATGGACCGCAAGCAGCCGCTGATCATCATCGCCGGTGCCGACTACGGCCAGGGCAGCTCGCGTGACTGGGCCGCCAAGGGCGTGCGCCTGGCTGGTGTGGAGGCGATCGTGGCCGAGGGCTTCGAGCGGATTCACCGTACCAACCTGATCGGCATGGGCGTGCTGCCGCTGGAGTTCAAGCCGGGCACCACCCGCCTGACCCTGGGCATCGATGGCACCGAGACCTTCGACGTGGTCGGCGAGCGCACCCCGCGCGCCGAGCTGACGCTGGTCATCCACCGCCGCGACGGCCAGGACGTGATCGTGCCGGTCACCTGCCGCCTGGACAGCGACGAGGAAGTGGCGATCTACGAGGCCGGTGGCGTGTTGCAGCGCTTCGCGCAGGACTTCCTGGAAGGCGCCAAGGTGGCGTGATACCGGCCTGAATGCCTGCCCCCGGAGGCCGGGGGCGGGCTTGTCCGACACCTGGGCAGGGCGCACACTGACTTGGCAAAAACTGCCAATGGAGAGTCTCATGGCCACCATGAACATTTCGCTGACTGATCCGCTCAAGCAGTTCGTGGACGAAGAAGTGCGCGAAGGCGGCTACTCCAGCACGTCGGACTATGTGCGCGACCTGATCCGCCAGCGCCAGCGCAGCAAGGCCGAAGCACTGCTCAAGCAGTTGATTGCCGAGGGGCTGTCTTCTGGGCCTGGCGTCCCGGTGACGGCCGACACATTCGAGCGCATGCGTCGTGAACTGACCGAAAGGATGGAGCGTGAAGGCGATTGAATGGCGACCCAGGGCCGAAGCCGACGCAGCCGATGCCGCACTGTGGTTCGCACGGCAAGGTGGGCTGATACTGGGTCGGCGCTTTCTCGCCGAGTTGGAGGCCACGCTTCAACGCATCGCGGTATGTCCAGGCTCGGGTTCCACCCGGCACGCCGACCTCGCAGCCCAGCTACCGGTGCCGTTGCGGTTCATGCTGGTTCCGGGCTTCGAACGCTACCTCGTCTATTACCTCGATCTACCGGACCGCGTGGACATCATGCGCGTGTGGTGCGTTGATCGTGGTCTTGACGCACTGATGCAAGACATTTCCTGAAATTCAAACGCGTGGATTCGACCATGACCTTCCTCCCGCAACTCCGTATTCCCGCCACCTACATGCGCGGTGGCACCAGCAAAGGCGTGTTCTTCCGCCTGCAGGACCTGCCCGACGCCGCGCAAGTGCCGGGCGCCGCACGCGACGCGCTTTTGATGCGCGTGATCGGCTCGCCCGATCCGTATGGCAAGCAGACTGACGGCATGGGTGGCGCCACCTCCAGCACCAGCAAGTGCGTGATCATCTCCACCTCTTCCGTGCCGGACCACGATGTGGACTACCTGTACGGCCAGGTCTCGATCGATACCGCCTTCGTCGACTGGAGCGGCAACTGCGGCAACCTCAGCACTGCGGTGGGTCCGTTTGCGATCGCCAATGGATTGATCGATCCGGCCCGCGTGCCGCGCGATGGCCTGTGCACCGTGCGCATCTGGCAGGCCAACATCGGCAAGACCATCATCGCCCATGTGCCGATGCGCGATGGCGAAGTGCAGGAGATCGGCGATTTCGAGCTGGACGGCGTGACCTTCCCGGCCGCCGAGATCCAGCTGGAGTTCATCGATCCGTCCGATGACGGCGATGCGGGCGCGATGTTCCCGACCGGCAACCTGGTCGACACCCTGGACGTGCCGGGCGTGGGCAGTTTCGAGGTGACCATGATCACCGCCGGCATTCCGACCATATTCCTCAATGCGGCCGACCTGGGCTACACCGGCACCGAACTGCAGCCTGCGATCAACGAGGACAAGGGGGCGCTGGAGCGCTTCGAGAAGATCCGCGCCTACGGCGCCTTGCGCATGGGGCTGATCAAGAACCTGGAAGATGCGGCGACCCGCCAGCACACGCCGAAGGTGGCCTTCGTGGCACCGGCGCAGGACTACGTGTCGTCCAGTGGCAAGGCCATTCCGGCCTCGGCGATCGACCTGCATGCGCGTGCGTTGTCGATGGGAAAGCTGCACCACGCGATGATGGGTACCGCTGCCGTGGCGATCGGCACCGCGGCAGCGATTCCGGGCACGCTGGTCAATCGCGCTGCTGGAGGCGGCGAACGCGAAGCGGTGACCTTCGGCCATCCCTCCGGCACGTTGCGCGTGGGTGCGCAGGCCGGTCTCGTTGACGGCCAATGGACGGTGACCAAGGCCATCATGAGCCGCAGCGCCCGCGTGCTGATGGAAGGCAAGGTGCGGGTACCGGTAGAGTGATGCGTTGGTGAACGCCAACCAAGGTTGGCGACTACCGGGCCGCAGAGACAGATTGCTTTGGTAGATGCCAACCTTGGTTGGCATGGTGCACGGGCGACCGTGCACCGCAACGAGGAGATCGATAATGTCCGACAGCCACACCCCATCCAACGAGCGTGCAGCGTGGGATGCGCTGCTGGTGGGCATCGTCGACTACGTGCGCGACGCGCGCATCGACTCACCTCTGGCGTTCCAGACCGCGCACCACTGCCTGCTCGACACGCTGGGCTGCGGCCTGGAAGCGCTGTCCTTCCCGGCCTGCAGCAAGCTGCTTGGTCCCCTGGTGCCGGGCATCAGCGTGGTCAACGGCGCGCGCGTTCCGGGTACGCATTACGTGCTGGAGCCGGTGCAGGCCGCCTTCAACATCGGCGCGATGGTGCGCTGGTTGGATTTCAACGATACCTGGCTGGCGGCCGAATGGGGGCACCCTTCGGACAACCTGGGTGGCATCCTTGCCGTCTGCGATTGGCTGGGGCGCAACGCGCAGGCTCTGCGGCGCCCCCCGCCGACCGTGCGCGACGTGCTGCTGGCGATGATCAAGGCGCACGAGATCCAGGGTGTGCTGGCGCTGGAGAATTCCTTCAACCGGGTCGGGCTGGACCACGTGTTGCTGGTCAAAGTGGCCACCACCGCCGTGGTTGCGCAGCTGCTCGGCCTGGATCGCGAGCGCATGCTCAATGCGTTGTCGCTGGCCTGGGTCGATGGCCAGTCCCTGCGCACCTACCGGCACGCACCCAACACCGGCTCGCGCAAGAGCTGGGCCGCCGGCGACGCGACCAGCCGTGGCGTGCGCCTGGCGCTGATGGCGGCCAGTGGCGAGATGGGCTACCCCAGCGTGCTCAGCGCGCCGACCTGGGGCTTTGAAGCGGTGTCGATGCATGGCAAGGCACTGACGCTGGGGCGACCGCTGGGCAGCTACGTGATGGAGAACGTGCTGTTCAAGATCAGCTACCCGGCCGAGTTCCATGGCCAGACCGCGGTGGAGGCGGCCATCACGCTGCACCAGCAGTTGCGTGCGATGGGGCGCCGGGTCGAGGACATCGCGCATATTGCGATCCGGACCCAGGAAGCCTGCATCCGCATCATCGACAAGCAGGGCCAGCTGCATAACCCGGCCGACCGCGACCATTGCGTGCAGTACATGGTCGCCATCGCGCTGCTGCACGGGCGGCTGGTGGCCGAGGACTACGAGGACGACGTTGCAGCTGATCCGCGCATCGATGCCCTGCGGGCGAAGATGGCCTGCCATGAGGATCCGCAACTCAGCGCCGACTACCTGGACCCGGACAAGCGCAGCATCGCCAACGGCCTGGGCGTGCGCTTCAGCGACGGTACTGAGCTGCCCGAGGTACTGGTGGAATACCCGCTCGGCCATGCCCGACGCCGGGAGGAAGGCATTCCGCTGCTGATGGACAAGTTCCGCCGGCACCTGGCCCACCGCTTCCCGACAGTCCAGCAGCAGCGCATCCTGGCGGCATCACTGGATCCGGTGGCGCTGGCGGCAATGCCGGTGACCGACTATGTGGACCTGTACCAGCCGGGGTGAGGCCGCTCTGGTAGATGCCAACCTTGGTTGGCATGTGGGGGGGCGCCAGCCAAGGTTGGCGGCTAGCGGGTCCCGGGCGGAACCGGGTTTCCGACCGCCGGGGCGCCAACGCCTTGACGCGGCCTGCCTATAATGGCCACCTCGATCAAGGAGTGACGACATGAGCGGTCCGGCACGGCGGAAGCGGTGGGGATGGGCGGCGGCGGTACTGGCAGGAGGCCTGTTGCTGGGCCTGGCCGGCTGCCGCAACGACAGCGGGCAGCTGCCCAAGGCCAGTGGCGAGGCGATCACCACCAAGGCCGAGCAGGTGACGGAATTCACCCTGCTGCGGGCCTACCCGGACCAGAAGAATGACGGCCTGTCGCTGGCGCTGGAGTTCTCGCGCCCGCTGGTCGGCACCCAGGATTTCGACACGCTGGTGCGCTTCGAGGAGAAGGTCGGCACCGAAGACAGCAGCTGGACGCTGTCCGATGACGGCCTGACCCTGCGCTACCCGTTTGTCGAGGCCGGCAAGGAGTTCAGCCTGGTGGTCTCGCCGGACCTGCTGGCCGCTGATGGCAGCCGCCTGGGCAAGGAACTGAAGCAGAAGGTGTTCAGCGGCGAGCTGAAGCCGGTGGTTGGCTTCGCCTCGCAGGGCAGCGTGCTGCCTGCCAAGGACAGCCGTGGCCTGCCGGTGGTCTCGGTGAACGTTCCGGAAGTCGACGTCGAATTCCTGCGCGTGCGCGAGAAGGATCTTCCGACCTTCTTCAGCCAGTACCAGCGCGGCGGCCGCCGTGGCAGCTGGGAGCTGAGCAGCGACTACGAGCGCAGCCCGATCAACAAGCTGGCCGAGCCGGTCTACGTCAACCGCTTCATCCTTGGCGGCAAGCAGAACGAGCGGGTGCTGACCTACCTGCCCACCCAGGACATCAAGGAACTGCAGGAGCCGGGCCTGTACTTCGCCCTGCTCAAGCGTACCGGTGACTACGAAGGCGAGTTCGACACCGCGTTCTTCTCGGTCAGCGACATCGGCCTGCATACCCGCGCCTACAAGGACAAGCTGTTCGTGCACACCGCCGGCCTCAAGGACGGCGCGCCACTGAAGGGCATCGACCTGCGCGTGCTCGACGCCAAGGGCGAGGTGGTGCTGAAGGGCAGCACCGACGGCAATGGTAATGCGCTGCTGAACTACACCCTGGATGCCACCCACGTGCTGGTCGCCAGCAGTGGCAAGGACACCAGCTTCCTGCCGTTCAACCAGCCGGCGCTGGACCTGAGCGAATTCGCCGTGGCTGGCCGTGACAACGCCTGGTTCGATGTCTATGCCTGGTCCGGGCGCGACCTGTACCGGCCCGGCGAGACCGTGCGGCTGTCCGCGCTGCTGCGCGACAACGACGGCAAGCCGGTCAAGGCGCAACCGGTGTTCCTGCGCCTGAAACAGCCCGACGGCAAGACCTTCCGCGAGACCCGCCTGCAGCCAGGCGACCAGGGCTACATCAATTTCGAGCAGGTGATCCCAGCCGAGGCGCCGACCGGGCGCTGGCAGGTCGAGTTCCGCACCGACCCGGCCAGCAAGGAAGCGATCCAGGGCATGACCCTGCGCATCGAGGAGTTCCTGCCCGAACGCATGAAGCTGGACCTGGACAGTGCGCAGAAGACGCTGAAGCCGGGTGAGGACCTGCGCCTGCAGGCCAATGGTGCCTACCTGTATGGCGCACCGGCCGATGGCAACCGCTTCACCGCACGCATGGCGGTGGCTGCCGAACAGAAGCCGGTGGACGGCCTGCCGGGCTATTTCTTCGGTGACCCGACCCTGCAGCTGCCGCGCGAGGCCAAGGACGTGATCGATACCACGCTGCCGGCCAATGGCCAGCTGCGTGAGGATGTGGCGTTGCCGGAAGAGGCGGCCAAGGCCAAGGCGCCGATCGCCGTGGTGCTGTCCGGCAGCCTGTATGAAACCGGCGGCCGCACAGTCACCCGCACCCTGAAGCGGGTGATGTGGCCGGCCAATGCGCTGGTCGGCGTGCGGCCGCTGTTCAATCCCGAAGACGGCGCCGATTCCAATGGCAATGCGCGCTTCGAGCTGATGCGCGTGGATGCTGCCGGTACGCCGCAGCCGGCCAAGGGCCTGAAGATCACCCTGGTGCGCGAGCTGCGCGACTACCACTGGACCTTCAACGACAACCGCTGGGACTACGACTTCACCCGCCGTTTCGAGAACAAGGAAACCCGCACCGTCGATGCCGGCAACAGCGCGGTCGCCTTTGATTTCCCGGTGGAGTGGGGCGAGTACCGGGTGGACGTGTTCGATCCGTCCACCGGCCTGACCAGCCGCTATCCGTTCCGTGCCGGCTGGAGCTGGGGCGATGACAACCGTGGCCTGGATGCGCGCCCGGACAAGGTCAAGCTGGGCCTGGACAAGACCGGTTACAAGGCCGGTGACACCCTGGAGGTGACGGTGACCCCGCCGCACGCCGGCAAGGGCATCCTGATGGTCGAGACCGACCGCATGCTGTATGTGCAGGACATCGAGGCCAAGCCGGGTTCGACCTTCAAGATCCCGGTCACCGCCGACTGGGAGCGCCACGACGTCTACATCACCGCGCTGGTGTTCCGTGGCGGCAGTGCGCCGAGCAAGATCACCCCGGCCCGTGCCGTGGGCGTGGTGCACGTGCCGATGGACCGCAAGGGCCGCACCGTGGCCGTCGGCCTGGTCGCGCCCAAGCAGATGCGCCCGGAGCAGGACCTGCCGGTAACCGTCAGTGCGCCGCAGCTGGCCGGCAAGACCGCGCACGTCACCGTTTCGGCGGTGGATGTGGGCATCCTCAACATCACCCGTTTCCCGGTGCCCGATGCCGGTGCACACTTCTTTGCCCAGCGTCGCCTCGGTATCGATGCCTACGACATCTACAGCCGGGTGATCGAGAGCTTCGATGGTGGCAGCGGCAAGCTGAAGTTCGGCGGCGACATGGCGCTGCAGGCATTGCCGCAGGCCAAGCGCCCGACCGCGCGCGTGCAGACCGTGGACCTGTTCTCCGGCCCGGTACAGCTCGATGCCAAGGGCAATGCCCGCATCCGGCTGAAAGTGCCGGACTTCAACGGCACCCTGCGCGTGTCGGCGCTGGTCTACAGCGATGACCAGTACGGCAAGCGCGACGTGGAAACCATAGTGCGCGCACCGATCCTGGCCGAAGCCAGCATGCCGCGCGTGCTGGCCCCGGGCGACCGCAGCACCGTGACCCTGGACGTGCAGAACTTCACCGGCAAGCCGGGCCAGTTCAACGTGAAGGTGGAAACCGAGGGCCCGTTGAACCTGGGCGAGGGCAGCCGCAGCGTGCAGTTGAATGCCGACGCCAAGACCACGCTGAGCTTCCCATTGTCGGCACGCGAAGGCCACAGCGTGGCCAAGGTGAGGGTGCGGGTGGACGGCAACGGCTTCAAGGCCGATCGCCGCTACGACCTGCCGGTGCGTGCGGCGTGGCCGCAGGTGCTACGTTCGCAGGTGCGCACGCTCGATCCGCTGGCGGCGGTCAGCCTCGACAACAGCCTGACCGAGGGCCTGATGTCCGAGTCGGTGAATGCCCGCCTGCTGGTCAGCCCGCTGCCGCCGATCCCGTTCGCCAGTGCACTGCAGGGCGCGCTGAACTATCCATATGGTTGTGCCGAGCAGACCACCAGCAAGGGTTACGCCGCGCTGATCCTGGACCAGGCGACGTCGTCGATGCTCGGCGCCGATGGCTTGGATGCCAAGACCCGCCGCGAGCGCATGGAAGGTGCGTTCGGTCGCCTGGCGTCGATGCAGGTGGCCAACGGCAACTTCTCGATGTGGGGTGACGACGGCTACGTGAACCCGTGGCTGACGCCGTACATCACCGAGTTCCTGCTCGACGCCAAGGACGCCGGTTTTGCGGTGCCCGACAACGTGCTGCAGAAGGCGCTCAACCGGCTCAGCGAGGATCTGCTGTCCGGCGGCAATCAGTTCTACGGCCAGGATGACCGCGAGAAGCTGAAGTTCGCCAACCAGGCCTATTCGGGCTACGTGCTGGCCCGGGTCAACCGTGCGCCGCTGGGCACCCTGCGTACGCTGTACGACAACGAGCGCAGCAAGGCGGTGGGCGGCCTGTCGCTGGTCCACCTGGGCGTGGCGTTGTCACTGCAGGGCGATGCCAAGCGTGGCCAGGCCGCGCTGGCGGCGGCCTTCGCCAAGTCCAGCAGCGAGCGCCCGTCGTACTTCGGCGACTACGGCAGCGCGATCCGCGATGACGCGCTGATGATCGCGCTGACCCACGAGAACAAGCTGGCCAGGCCGGCCTGGGACGCGCGCGCGGTCGACCTCGGTCGTGGCCTGGATGCGCGCCGCAATGCCGGCTGGATGTGGCTGAGCACGCAGGAGCAGGTGGCGATTGCCCGCCTCGGCAAGGCGCTCGCCGCCAATCAGAAGGCACTGGTAGCGGGTGAGCTGGTGATCGGTGGCAGCACCGAAGCGATTGGCGAGCGCAAGCTGTTCGGACGCAACTTCAGCGCCAGCGAGCTGGCCAGTGGCGTGCGCTTCACCCCGCAGGGGCGACCGCCGATGTTCGCCAGCATCGACGTGGCCGGTATCCCGCGCAGTGCGCCCGCACCGGACAACAGCGTAGTGGGTATTGAACGTAGCTACTTCGGTACCGATGGCAAGCCGTGGTCGCCGCGCCCGCTGAAGGAAGGCGAAGCACTGATCGTACGCGTCACCGTCACCGCTGACACCACGATGCCCGATGCACTGCTGACCGACCTGCTGCCGGCGGGCCTGGAGATCGAGAACTTTAACCTGGGCGATGCCAAGCAGTGGGCCGACGTGGTTGTCGATGGCATCACCATCAGCGACCGTGGTGAGGCCGCCGATACCAAGCACGAGGAGTTCCGCGACGACCGCTACGTGGCCGCGCTGAAGCTCTCGCGTGGCAGCAAGGCCAACGTGTTCTACCTGGTCCGCGCGGTGACGCCGGGAACCTACTCGGTGCCGCCGCCGCTGGTGGAGGACATGTACCGGCCGCAGCTGCGCGGCGTCGGCCGCAGCAACCCGACCACGATCACGGTGGTACAGCCGTGACCGCGCGGACGGGCCGCGACGGCGCGGCCCGTCCTGCTGGCAACCCGCAATGAAGAACACGATGACGAACCGGCTGGCGGCCCTGCGCCGCCGGTGGCGGCCGCTGTGGCCATGGCTGCGCTGGGGCATGGCCGCTACGCTGGCGCTGCTGCTGGTGCTGGATTTCGCCTTCCCGCCGCCGCTGCCGAAGCAGCGTGATACCAGCACCCTGGTGGTGGCTGCCGACGGCACGCCATTGCGCGCGTTTGCCGATGCCGAGGGCGTGTGGCGCTATCCAGCCTCGATCGACAGCGTCTCACCGCTGTACCTGCAGGCGTTGCTGACCTATGAAGACCGCTGGTTCTGGCGCCATCCGGGCATCAACCCGCTGGCGATCCTTCGGGCCAGCGGCCAGCTGTTGCGCGGCGGCCGCATCGTGTCCGGCGGTTCGACCCTGACCATGCAGGTCGCGCGCATTCTCGATCCGCACTCACGCACCCCGTGGGGCAAGCTGAAGCAGATGCTGCGTGCGGTGCAGCTTGAGGTGCACCTGAGCAAGCAGCAGATCCTGGCCCTGTACCTGGAGCGTGCACCCTACGGCGGCACCATCGAAGGCGTGGAAGCGGCCAGCTGGGCCTATCTGGGCAAGCCGGCGGCGCAGCTGTCGCATGCCGAGGCTGCGCTGCTGGCGGTGCTGCCACAGGCGCCCAGCCGGCTGCGCCCGGACCGCCATCCGGAAGCTGCGCAGAAGGCGCGCGACAAGGTGCTGTCACGCATGGCCGAGCTGGGCGCGTGGACACCGGAAGAAGTGGAGGATGCGCGCGTCGAGAACGTGGTGGCGCGTTCGCTGCGCCCTCCCTTGCACGCCGCGCTGCTGGCGCAGCGCCTGCACTCGGCGCATCCGGGCCAGGCACGCATCCAGAGCAGCATCGACATCGGCCTGCAGCGCACGCTGGAAGAGCGCGTGGCCAGCTATTTCTCGACGCTGCCCGAGCGTACCTCGGCGGCCCTGCTGGTGGTCGACAACCGGACCCTGCAGGCACGCGCTTATGTCGGCACATTGTCCTTCGGTGACCGCCAGCGGCTGGGTCACGTGGACATGGTGCAGGCCTGGCGTTCGCCAGGCTCCACGCTCAAGCCGTTCCTGTACGCGATGGCGCTGGACGATGGCCTGATCCATTCGGAAAGCCTGCTGGTCGATGCACCGCAGAGTTTCGGCAGCTACCGCCCCGGCAACTTCGACATGGCCTTCAATGGGCCCATCGGTGCCTCTGCCGCATTGCGGCTGTCGCTCAACGTACCGTCGGTGGACCTGCTGCAGCGGGTCGGCGCCGCGCGCTTCGCTGCCCGGCTGTCGCACGCGGGCATCCAGCTGCGCTTCCCGCCGGGCAGTACGCCCAACCTGTCGCTGATCCTGGGCGGCACCGGCGCGCGCCTGGAAGACCTGGTCGGCGCCTTCGCCGCGCTCAACCGGAGCGGTATCGCCGGCCGCGTGCGTTACACCGACGACGAGCCGATGATCGAGCGGCGCCTGGCCTCGCCGGGCGCCAGCTGGATCGTGCGCGAGATGCTCGAATCAAACCCGCGCCCGGGATACAGCGCCGGGACGTTCGATGTCGGTGGCCGCCCGCGCGTGGCGTGGAAGACCGGCACCAGTTACGGGTACCGCGATGCGTGGGCGATCGGCAGTACCCGCCACTACACGGTGGGCGTGTGGGTGGGCCGGCCGGACGGTACTCCGTTGCCGGGCCAGTACGGCGCGGTCACCGCGCTGCCGCTGATGTTCGAAGTGGTGGACAGCCTGCCGCGCCAGCGTGGTGATTCGGCGGCCGCGCCGATGCCGGCCAGTGTCAGCCAGCAAGACATCTGCTGGCCCACTGGCGAACGTGCCGAGGGGCTGCCGGCGGCACTGTGCCAGCGCAGGATGCCAGCCTACCTGCTCGATGGCGCCGCACCGCCGACCTTCCCGGAGCGCGAGGCGCGGCGCTGGCAGCCGGGGCGGCAGCGCTACCTTGCCGACGCGCGCACCGGCTTGCGTGTATCCGCCGATTGCCGCTTGCCGCACGAAGAAGTCGCGCGTGAGATCGCGCGCTGGCCGGCGCTGTTGTCGCCGTGGCTGCCCAAGGCCACACGCGACGCCTCGCAGCTGCCGGCGCTGTCGCCGGACTGCCGTGATGATGGCCGGGAGGCCAGCGTCGCGCTGCACATCGATGGCCTCAATGATGGCGCCGCACTGGCGCGTGCGCCCAACGCCGAACATGGCGTACGCCTGCAGCTGCGCGCGCTGGGCAGCGAGCAGGCGGTGGACTGGTTGCTGGATGGACGCTGGATCGCGCAGACCCGCGGCGCACAGTTGATGCAGCGTGAGTTCGCCGATTCCGGGGCGCATACCCTGACCGCCTTGGCCGCGGACGGCGCGTGGACGCAGGTACGGTTCACTGTCCTCCGGTAGGTGCCGGGCCATGCGCGGCGGGATGGCATTGCTCCGCTTTGGTGGGTGCCAACCTTGGTTGGCACGCGAACGGCAAAGCGCCCACCAAGGTGGGCATCTACCAGAGCATCCGCAGCGCAATCATTCCCCGATCCAGCCATCCAGCAGATCGGCGAACTCGTCGGCGTGTTCCTCTTCCTGCGCCAGGATTTCTTCGAGGATGCGCTTGGTGGTGGTATCGCGGTCGCCGATGAAGTTGATCATCTCGCGGTAGCTGTCGATGGCGATGCGTTCGGCCACCAGGTTCTCGCGGACCATGTCGCGCAGATCGCTGCCTTCCTTGTATTCGGCATGCGAGCGCGCGGTCAGCGTATCCGGGTTGAAGTCGGGCTCGCCGCCGAGCTGCACGATGCGCTCGGCCAGCTTGCCGGCATGCGCCTGTTCCTGCTGTGCATGTTCAAGGAATTCGGCTTTCACCGCGTCGGCCAGCATGCCCTTGGCCATGAAGTAGTGCCGGTAGTAGCGCAACACGCACACGTACTCGGTGGCCAGTGCGTCGTTGAGCAGCTTGATCACCACCTTGCGGTCGGCGCTGTAGCTGTCGGTGATCGCACCATCCTCGATGTTGCGCCGGGCGCGCTCGCGCAGGGCCGTGCGCTCGCTGATGCCGGGAATCTGCGCGGCGGGCTTGGGGGCTTTGGCTGGCTTGCTGGACATGGCTGGCCGTTTCCTCTTGCGGTGGGAGATCAGGTGGGCAGGTGCTCCAGCACGTAGTCGGCCGAAGACACTTCGAATTGACCAGGCTGTTCAACCCAGGCGGCGCGGACCACGCCGTCGACCACGTACAGGGCGAAACGGCGCGAGCGGATGCCCATGCCGGAGGCACTGGCGTCGAGCTCCAGGCCGAGCGCGCGGGTCAGTTCGGCATTGCCGTCGGACAGCATCAGCAGGCCGTCGGGCACGTGCTGATCTGCGGCCCAGGCCTTCATCACGAACGGGTCGTTGACGGCCATGCAGTAGACATCGATGCCGCGCTGGCGGAAGGCCTCGAATTTCTCGACGTAGCCGGGCAGGTGGCGGGCCGAGCACGTCGGCGTGAACGCGCCGGGCACGGCGAACAACACCACCTTGCGCGCGTCGAACAGCGAATGCGTATCGAGCGTTTCAATGCCCTCGCGGATGCGCTTGAGGGTCACTTCCGGAATGCGGTCGCCGACATGGATGGTCATGGGGGAACTCCTTGCTGGGGCAGCGTAGTGGGCCGGATGGGACAGGGACGTCAAGACATTGGAAAACCGGCGTGCAGGCCCCATCTTCAGGCTTTGCGGAGCGGGCTTCCAGCCAAAGCCTGGGGCAGGGCGATGGCAACCGCATTGCGCAGGATCAGTCGGCCTCACCGGCGCCGCACGAGGGGCGGCGTAGCATCGCCGGCGCGTAGAATGAACCCGGGGCGGCGCCACCGGCGCGGCCGAAGCAGATCGAGGTAGCTGGATGGAATTCAAGGATTACTACGCCACCCTGGGGGTGGAACCGAGCGCGGGCGAGGCGGAGATCAAGACCGCCTACCGGCGGCTGGCACGCAAGTACCACCCGGACGTCAGCAAGGAAGCCGGGGCGGAGGACAAGTTCAAGGCGGTCAACGAGGCCTACGAGGCGCTGCGCGATCCGGAAAAGCGTGCAGCCTACGACCAGCTGCGCGCGCAGGGCTATCGCCCGGGCGAGGAGTTCAACGTGCCGCCGAACTACGGCGGCGCCGGTGGTTTCAACTTCGAGGAAGTGTTCGGGGGTGGTGGCGCCAACGGCGGCTTCAGCGACTTCTTCGAAAGCCTGTTCGCGCGCCAGCGCGGCGGTGCCGGTCCTGGCCCGGGGTTCAGCAGCCAGGGCCATGCCCCCAACCGCGACACCCGTGCCAAGCTGTCGGTCCCGCTGGAAGCGGCCTACAGCGGCGACAGCCTGCGCATCACCGTCAACGGCAAGCAGCTGGACGTGCGCGTGCCCAAGGGCATCCGTCCGGGGCAGGTGATCCGCCTGGCGGGGCAGGGCAACCATGGTGGCAACCTGCTGCTGGAAGTGGAGTACGCCGCACACCCGCAGTTCGAGGTCGATGGCCGCAACATCCTCTACACCTTGCCGGTCACGCCGTGGCAGGCCGCGCTGGGTACCAGCATCAGCGTGCCGACCCTGGGCGGCGCGGTGGAACTGAAGATCCCGGCCGACTCCGATGCCGGGCGCAAGCTGCGCCTGCGCGGGCGGGGCCTGCCGGGCAACCCGGAGGGCGACCAGATCGTCGAGATCGAGATCGTGGCCCCGGCCGCGACCGACGAGGCGCAGAAGAAGGCCTACCGGAACCTGGCCAAGGCGTTTGGCGAGACGATCTGAGCACGCCTTCCGGTAGTGCCGGCCGCTGGCCGGCAATGAGCTGTGATTGCCGGCCAGCGGCCGGCACTACCGCGCGCGTCTCAACCCTGCCCGGCGAACACGCGCTCCAACACTTCGGACAGCTCGTCTTCCGAGAACGGCTTGGTGATGTAGGCCTTGGCGCCCTGGCGCATGCCCCACATGCGGTCGGTGTCCTGGTCCTTGGTGGTCACCAGGATCACCGGGATATGCCGGGTCGCCTCGTCGCGGGCGAGGGTGCGGGTGGCCTGGAAGCCGTTGAGATTGGGCATCACCACGTCCATCAGGACCAGGTCGGGCAGCTCGGCCTTGGCGGTTTCGACCCCGGCCGCGCCATCGGTGGCGGTCAGGATCTGGTGCCCGAGCTTCTCGACGATGCGCTGTATCCCCAACAGCTGCGACGGTGAGTCGTCGACGATCAGAATGCGTGCCATGTTGTTCCCCATGTAATGCCCGCAGTGTAGTGCGGGCTCATTACCGGCGGGAGGGGCGCATCTGCCGTCTGTCGCCTGCCTGCGACGTTCAGTCGATCCGCACCACGGTGCGGCCCAGCGATCCGCCCGCCAGCATCCGCTCGAACACGGCCGGCAGGCCATCAAGGCCGACCTCGGCGGTACAGATGCGGTCCAGGTGCTGCGGTTTCCATTCGTTGCCCAGCCGCGCCCAGACGTCCTCGCGCAGCCCGCGTGGCGCATTGGCCGACGACACGCCCAGCAGCGACACACCACGCAGGATGAACGGCATCACCGTCATCTCCAGGGTCGGGCTGGCCGCCAGGCCGGCACTGACCACGCTGCCGTAGGGCGCGGTCTGCGCCAGCAGGCTGGCGAGCATGGCGCCGCCGGCATTGTCCAGGCCCCCACCGAAACGCGCCGATTGCAGTGGGCCGGTGTCGGCCAGGGCCTCACGCGGCAGCACCTCGGTGGCGCCGATGGCGTGCAGGAAACCGGTCTGGTCGGGTTTGCCGCTGATCGCATGCACCGTGTAGCCGGCGCGGCTGAAGATCGACAGTGCCAGCGCACCGACACCGCCGCTGGCGCCGGTGACCGCCAGCGGTCCAAGCTCCGGGCTCTGCCGGTTGTCCTGCATGCGCAGCAGCGCCAACGCCGCGGTGAAGCCGGCGGTGCCCAGCACCATCGCCTCGCGTGGGCTCAGCCCGGCCGGCTGGGCGATCACCGCACGCGATTCCAGCCGCACATACTGGCTGTAGCCGCCGTCGCGGGTCTCGCTGAGGCCGCAGCCGGTGGCCAGCACCGCGTCGCCTTCACGCCATTCCGGATCGGTGCTGGCGACCACGGTGCCGGCTACGTCGATGCCCCCCACCAGCGGGAAGCGGCGCAGGATCTTTCCCTTGCCGGTGCCGGCCAGGGCGTCCTTGTAGTTGACCGAGGACCAGCTGGCGCGGATCAGAACCTGGCCGGGGCTGAGGTCTTCGACCTTGAGCTGGGCCAGGCCGCTGCGGTAACCGGCGTCGTCGTTTTCGATGCGGAAGGCGTTGAATGGGCTGGTGGGGGCCATCGGCATTGCCTGACTTCGAGGAAAACGCCACCTTACCCCGTTGCCCCCCTTTCGATCCTGCCAATCCGCCCCATCTTGTATGATCGGTAATGGTTTCACGGCTGGCGCCGCGGGAAGGGCCCGCGCCGCAGCCCACATCTTGATGGAGCGTGCATGGCCTGGAATACACCCGGCGGCAACAAGGGCGGACAAGGCCCCGAGGACAATCGACGCGGGCCGTTCGGGTCGCGCGGCGGTGGCAATGGTGGTGGCTGGGGCGGATTGCCCGGGCCGCTGAAGGACCTGTTCGACGGCGGCATCGTGCGTTGGGTGGTGGCGGCCGTGGTGCTGCTGGTGCTGTTCTCCAGCTTCCAGCTGATCGGTGAACAGCAGCGTGGCGTGGTCCTGCGCTTCGGCCAGTTCTCGCGCATCCTGCAGCCCGGCCCGAACTTCAAGCTGCCGTGGCCGATCGAATCGGTCACCAAGGTCAACGCCACCGAGATCAAGACGTTCTCGATCCAGGTGCCGGTGCTGACCCGGGACGAGAACATCGTCAACGTCTCGCTGAACGTCCAGTACCGCATCGACGACCCGCAGCAGTACCTGTTCGGCACCGTCGATGCCAACCAGGTGTTGGAGCAGTCGGCGCAGAGCGCGGTGCGCGAGGAAGTCGGCCGTGCCGACCTCAACGCGGTACTGAACAACCGTGGCCCGCTGGCCGTGGCTGCCGAGGAGCGCCTGCAGGCACTGCTGAAGGCGTTCAAGACCGGCCTGACCGTGACCGGCCTGACCCTGCAGGACGCCCGTCCGCCGGAAGAAGTGAAGCCGGCCTTTGACGAGGTCAACGGTGCCCAGCAGGTCAAGGAACGCCTGATCAACGAGGCCCAGGCCTACGCTGCCAAGGTTGTGCCGGAAGCCCGGGGCCAGGCCTCGCGCGCCCGTACCACCGCCGAAGGCTACAAGCAGGCCGTGGTGTCCAAGGCCGAGGGTGACGCGCAGCGCTTCAGCCTGTTGCAGGCCCAGTACAAGGACGCCCCGGAAGTGACCCGCAAGCGCCTGTGGCTGGAGACCGTGCAGCAGGTGCTGAGCGAGAACCGCAAGGTGATCGGCGGCGATGGCCGCCAGCTGATCTACGTGCCGATGACCGGCGATACCCGTCCCACCACCTCGGCCCCGGCCGCAGTGGCGAACCCGGACGTGGTGATGCCGTCGCTGCCGGGTGCAGCGGTGGAAGCTTCCCGTGATCCGGGCCGGCCGGTGGGCCGCCCGACCGGGCGACCGAGCGGCCGTGAGGAGGGCAGCCGATGAAGAGTCCTATCTGGATCGCCGTGATCGTGGCGGTGGTGCTGGGCCTGCTCGGCTCGGTGTACGTGGTCCGTGAGGACCAGACCGCCATGGTGCTGAACCTGGGCAAGGTGGTGCGTTCGGACATCAAGCCGGGCCTGCATTTCAAGGTGCCGGTGGTGGAAACGGTGAAGGTCTTCGACCGCCGCTTCCAGGTGCTCGACACCGCGCCGGCGCGCTACTTCACCGCCGAGCAGAAGGACGTCAGCGTCGACTTCTTCGCCATCGGCTACATCTCCAACGTAGGTGACTACTTCCGTGCCACCGGCGGCGATCCGCGCATCGCCAATGCCCGCCTGGCACCGATCATCACCGACTCGCTGCGCAACCAGATCAACTCGCGCACCCTGCAGCAGCTGGTGTCCGGCGACCGCAGCGAGCTGATCGCCGAGCAGCTGAAGGGGATCAACGAGGCGGTGGCCGGCCTCGGCATGCAGATGATCGACCTGCGCATCAAGCAGGTGGACCTGCCGACTGACAGCCAGGTGATCAACGACGTGTACGAGCGCATGCGCGCCCAGCGCAAGCAGGAAGCGGCCAAGCTGCGTGCGGAGGGCGAGGAGCAGTCGCTGACCATCCGTGCCCAGGCCGACCGCGACAGCACCGTGCTGATCGCCGAGGCCGAGCGTGATGCACAGCGCCTGCGCGGTGAAGGCGATGCCGAGGCGGCCCGCATCTACGGCAAGGCTGGCTCGGCTGATCCGTCGTTCTATGCGTTCTACCGCAGCCTGGAGGCCTACCGTGGCTCCATGACCGACGGCAATGGCGTGATCGTGCTCGACAAGAACGACCCGTTCCTGCAGTACCTCAAGAACGACCGCTGAGGTCGCAGGGCACTACCCCACGGGGCCCGGCCAGACGCCGGGCCCCGTGCTTTTTCCGGAGTCCCCCATGAAAGATCTGTTCGCCGCCGTCTGCCTGGTTGCGGTGCTGGAAGGCCTGTTCCTGTTCGTGGCGCCGTTCGCCTGGAAGCGCATGGCCGAGCGCCTGCTGGACCTGCCCAGCCCGGCCCTGCGCAGCTTCGGCGGGCTGGTGCTGCTGGCCGGCCTGAGCCTGCTGTGGTGGGCACGGCACTGACCCCGCCCTGTAGCGTCCGAGACCATGCTCGGGCGGCGCCGCGCAGCGGCGGGAAGGCAGCCGAGCATGGGCTCGGCTCTACATGAGACGCCGGCCTGACCGGTGGGTGAAGCCGCCGGTCGGAAAGGTGGCAGCGGACCCCGGAAACCCGGATAATGCACAAAAGCCGGACGGGCCTCCCCGTTCGGCTTTTTCCGTGTCTGGGCCTTCCATCGCCGGCCGCTCCCCGTCTGGAGCCGCCCTCCAGGTGCTGGCCAGCCCCGCCACGGTTTACCCGTCCGCGGCCCCGATGGCCGCAACAAATCGAGGAGCCCGTCATGGGTCAGTCTGTCGTAGTGTTGGGTGCCCAGTGGGGCGATGAAGGCAAGGGCAAGATCGTCGATCTGCTCACTGAGGAAATCGGCGCCGTCGTGCGCTTCCAGGGTGGCCACAATGCCGGCCACACCCTGGTCATCAACGGCAAGAAGACCGTCCTGCACCTGATCCCGTCGGGCATCCTGCGTGACGACGCGCTGTGCCTGATCGGCAACGGCGTGGTGATCTCGCCGGCCGCGCTGCAGAAGGAAATCGCCGAGCTGGAAGCCTCCGGCGTGGAAGTACGTTCGCGCCTGAAGATCTCCCCGGCCGCGCCGCTGATCATGCCGTACCACATCGCCCTGGACCAGGCGCGCGAACGCGCTGCCGGTGGCAAGGCGATCGGCACCACCGGCCGTGGCATCGGCCCGGCCTACGAAGACAAGGTGGCGCGTCGCGGCATCCGCATCGCCGACCTGCATTACCCGAAGCAGCTGGAAGAACTGCTGCGCACCGCGCTGGATTACCACAACTTCGTGCTGACCAAGTATCTGAACACCGATGCGGTCGACTTCCAGAAGACCTTCGACGAGGCGCTGGCCTTCGGCGAATACGTGCAGCCGATGAAGTCCGACGTGGCCGGCATCCTGCACGACCTGCGCAAGCAGGGTAAGCGCGTGCTGTTCGAAGGCGCGCAGGGCGCGCTGCTGGACATCGACCACGGCACCTACCCGTACGTCACCAGCTCCAACACCACCGTCGGTGGTGCGCTGGCCGGTTCCGGCGTCGGCGCCGATTCGATCGACTACGTGCTGGGCATCGCCAAGGCCTACGCCACCCGCGTCGGCGGCGGCCCGTTCCCGACCGAACTGGACGACGAAGTCGGCCAGGGCATCCGTGACCGTGGCGCCGAGTATGGCGCATCGACCGGCCGCCCGCGTCGTTGCGGCTGGATGGACATCGTCGCGCTGAAGCGCGCCGTGGCCATCAACGGCATCAGCGGCCTGTGCATCACCAAGCTGGACGTGCTCGATGGCATGGAAAAGCTGAAGGTCTGCATCGCCTACGAATACAACGGCAAGCGCACCGAATATGCTCCGCTGGATGCGCAGGGCTGGGAAGAGTGCACCCCGGTGTACCTGGAGTTCCCGGGCTGGAGCGAGAACACCCACGGCATCACCCAGTGGGACGAGCTGCCGCCGGCGGCACGCGCCTACCTGCGTTCGCTGGAAGAACTGGCCGGCTGCCCGATCAGCATCGTTTCGACCGGCCCGGACCGCGACCACACCATGGTCCTGCAGGATCCGTTTGCCTGAGTGAGAGACCGGTAGCGCTGGGCCCTGCCTGGTGTTGCTGAAGGAAAAGCCCCGCGCAAGCGGGGCTTTTTCGTTTTCGGTACTGTGGCGGCACAGCCGGCAGGGCAGCGCAGCGATGACGGAGACTTCGGTATGAAGGGCGAGACGGTCGCACGGGTGACTCTGTGGCTGCTGTGGAGCCTGTGGACGCTGGCCTGCATCGTGCTGGTGCTGGGCGCGCTCGCCAATTACCTGGCTTCGCGCACGCAGACCCTGCCGCTGGTGCTGCAGCCGGGCGCGACCGCCGAGATCACGGTGTACCGCTTCATCGACGACCCGCTGCGACTGCGTCTGCGTTATGCGGATGACGGCGCCGATCCGGCGGTCGATCCCGAGCTGCGCCTGCGCGCGGAAACCCCAACCGATCGCACCGAGTTCCGCGCGGAGAGCCGCTCGGCGGTGACCGATCCGGAGATCCATCGCGCACTGGAATCGGTCGAGCGAGACCGGGTCGCCGCCTCGTACTTCGGCTACGGCCGCAGTGACGCACTGCCGCGAGGCCGTTCCTCGCTGCGGCTGACCGTGCTGGAGGTCGATCCGGCGTTGGCCGGCCGTGCGGCCTCGGTGGACCTGCTGCCGCCGATGGACGTGCTGAAGCTGACCGACCTCGACTACCTCTGGCTGTGGCCGTTCTTCTTCTGGAAGATGGCGGCGCTGTTCCTGCTGATTCCAGGGGCCGCGTTGGCTGTCTTTACTGTGGCGTTGTGGCGCTGGCAGCGCCGGGCATCATCGCTGCCGACTTCAGCAGTGGATAGGGATTGATCGACTCTCCCTTCCACCACTGCTTCTCTGGCCCCAGCACATGCACCTCGAAATGCAGGTGCGGGGCATGGGCGCTGGCGTTGCCCGTGCTGCCGACGTAGCCGATCACCTCGCCGCGCCTGATCACCTGCTTTTCGGCCAGGCCATCGGCATAGCGCTGCAGATGCGCGTAGTAGTAGCACCAGCGTCCACCGGGCTCGAACTGGTAGATCGTCAGTCCACCGCGCTCGCTGTCGAACAGTTTTTCCACCGTGCCATCCGCCACCGCCAGTACCGGCGTTCCTGCATCGGCCATGATGTCGATGGCATCGTGTACGCGGCCCTCGCTGCGTGCATCGGTGAAGGTATCGCGCAGCTGCGAGGGCAGGATGCCCTGCACCGGCAGCAGCAGGCCGGACGGGGCATCCGGAGCCTGCGCGGCCGGCGGCGCAGTGGAGGCGGGTGGGGCTGTTGCACCTGGCGCTACCGGTTCCGTCACCGGCGCGGCGGCCACCGTCGATGGCGCTTCCGGCAGCGCGTCGGCCACAGGCTCATCCATATCGCGGTGCAGCCACCAACCTGCACCCAATCCCAGCAGAACACCGAGCACAATCAGTTGCGGAAGACGCATCGACTCACTCCTGCATCACGACAGGCACCGAGGTGTCTACTGCGTCGGCCACGCGCAGTGCATCCCAGTTGGTCATGCGTACGCAGCCATGCGACTCGGTCTTGCCCACGTGGCCGGGTTCAGGCGTGCCATGCAGGCCGTAATGCGGCTTGGACAGATCGATCCAGACCCGGCCGACCGGATTGTTCGGGCCGGGCGGCAGCGTGGCCTTCTTTTCACCTTTTCGGGCATCCCAGAACAGCTTCGGGTTGTAGTGGAACTGCGGGTCGCGGTACACACCCAGGATCTTCCATTCGCCGATCGGCAACGGGTCGTGCTGGCTGCCGGACGACACCGGCACCTGCGCGATCACCTTGCCCTGTGCGTCCAGTAGCTGCAGCGTGGAGTCGGATTTGTCGACCACGATCCTGGCGGCCTTCGGCAATGCGGCCGGGGCGATGTTGGGGACCTGGATGCGGCTGCCAGCCCTGGTCAGATCCACGCCGGGATTGAGCATCTTCATCAGCTCTGGGGACGCGTGGAAGCGCTCGCCCAGGGCTTCTTCCACACTACCGTAGCCCAGCGATTTCAGCTTGGCCTGGGCGGCAGGTCCTTTCGGTAGCGTCTGGAACGGGCCGACGACATCCTCAGCAGTCAGCGTGTAGCTGGCCAGCGGCGTGATCGTATCGGCCTGCAGAGCCTTCCAGGTGGCGTCGTCCAGCTCACCCGTTACGGTAAGCCCGTGCGCCGCCTGGAAGCCTGACACCGCCCGCCGCTGGTTGCTGCCTACCTCACCATCAATCTGGCCTGGAGAGAAGTTCGCGCGATCCAGCAGCACCTGGGCATGCAGTGCGGAGCGCACCGCGGTGTCCGGGCCAGCCTTCTCGGCAATCGGGGCGGGCAGGTTGGGCGGCGGCGCCTGCGCGAAGGCCGGGGACGCCAGCAGCGAGATTGCGAGCAGGGTGGATCGGGACACAGATGAGCGCATTGGGATCTCCAGCAGGTACGCCGCCACCTTGCCCGCAGACGGTGCGGAGCCGCCGTGAAAGGGATCTGATACCCGCATGAGCAGGCATGTCATTGCGGCCGGCTGGCACCGGCAGGTGCCGCTGGGACGGGGACTCACCAAGGTGAACGGTGGCCGACGCCGTCGATGGGAGGCGATCAAGATTGCCTGCCGTGCCGCCGATAAGCCCACATCCCCCCGTTTTGGATACCCCCATGAACTACTTGAGGAACGTCAGGGTTGCCTGGCGTCTTGGGCTGGGCTTTGGCCTGTTGCTGCTGCTGGTTGCCGCCGTAGTGGCCACCGGCGCCACCGCCAGCGTCGTGCAGAAGCGCGCGATGCAGCAGGTGGTCGACGTCAGCGTGGCCAAGGTGCGCCTGTTGTCGCAGATGCTCGACGCCAACAACCAGATGATGGTGGTGCGGCGCGAAATGCTGATCCGCCAGGGCGAAGACCGCGGCAGCGATGAGAAGCGCATTGCCGATCTGGTCAAGCGCTATGAGGCCAGCTGGGCCGCCTACCAGGCGCTGCCAGGCGATGCGGAGGGCAAGGCCATCGCGGAAACCATCGCGGCCAAGCGTGCCATCGCGCGCCCGCTCAACAAGCAGACCAGCGAATTGATGGAGCAGGGCGACTACCCGGGTGCCGTGGCATTGACCCTGGGCCCGGTGCAGGAAGCGGCCAACGGCTGGAACAAGGCACTGTCCGATGGCGTGGATTTCGAAGAGAAGGAAAGCCGTGAGGCAGCCGCCGAGGCCATCCGCCTGGGCGAGCGCAGCCTGCTGCAGCTGCTGGTGCTGGGCGGCGTCGCGCTGCTGGTCGGCATCGGTGCCTCGGTGATGATCGGGCGCAGCCTGACCGGTCCGCTGGCGCGCGCGGTGAACCTGGCCGAGCGCCTGTCCAAGGGCCAGCTGGATCAGGAATTCCGCCTCGGCGGCCGTGACGAACTGACCCAGCTGGGCGAGGCGATGGCCAGCGTGCGCCAGAGTGTGCAGGCGGCGATCGGCGCGCAGTTGCAGATGGCCGAGCAGCACGAAGCCGGTGCAATCCGCTATCGCATGGACGCCAGTGCGTTCCCCGGTGATTTCGGCCGCATGGTGCAGGCCACCAACAGCCTGGTCGAGTCGCACGTGCAGGTGGAACTGCTGATGGCCGAGGTGATGCAGCGTTACGCCATGGGTGACCTCAGCCGCGACCTGCCGGACTACCCGGGCGAGAAGGGCACGCTGACCCGCACCCTGGCGGCGGTGAAGCAGAGCCTGATGGCGATCAACGCGCAGATCGATGAACTGGCCCGCGCCGCACGCGCCGGCGATTTCAGCATGCGTGGCGATGCCGCTGCGTTCCAGTACCAGTTCAAGACGATGGTCGAGCACCTCAACGGCATGATGGCCAGTTCGCAGGCCAGCATCGCCGATGTTTCCGACGTGCTGCGCGCGATCTCGCATGGCGACCTGACCGCACGCATGGAGGGCGAGTACGAAGGCGTGTTTGCGCGCATGCGCGACGATGCCAACACCACCACCGCGCAGCTGACCGGCATTGTCCGCGGCATCCAGGTGGCTGCCGACAGCATCAACAACGCGGCCCAGGAACTGGCCGCCGGCAACAACGACCTGTCGCGCCGCACCGAGCAGCAGGCTGCGAATCTGGAAGAAGCGGCCGCGTCGATGGAGGAGCTGACCTCCACCGTACGCCAGAACGCCGAACTGGCGCGTCAGGCCGACAGCGAAGCGCATGCCGCCGGTGCCGCCGTGCGCGAGACCGAGCACGCGATGGCACAGATGGCATCGGTGATGGGCGAGATTGATCAGTCCTCGGCACGCATCTCGGAAATCTCCACGGTGATCGACGGCATCGCGTTCCAGACCAACATCCTGGCGCTGAATGCCGCAGTGGAAGCTGCGCGTGCAGGCGAGCAGGGCCGTGGCTTTGCCGTGGTCGCCAGAGAAGTGCGCACGCTCGCACAGCGTGCCGGTGTCGCCGCCAAGGAGATCAAGGAACTGATCGAGGACGCCGCTTCCAAGGTGAAGAGTGGCCTGGCGGTGACCGTTGAATCGGAAGCCGCGATCGCACGCGTGGCGCAGGCCAGTTCGCGCACCACCCAGCTGATGAGCGATATCGCAGCGGCCAGCAAGGAGCAGGCCGCCGGCATCGAGCAGGTCAACCAGGTGGTGGTGCAGATGGACCAGGTGACCCAGCAGAACGCCGCGCTTGTGGAAGAAGCCACTGCCGCGAGCCGCGCGCTGGAAGAACAGGCGCATGCACTGACCACATCAGTGGCGGTATTCCAGCTGGAGCAGGGGCCGCGCATGCCGGTCATGCCGGCGCGGGCGGCGTAAGCGACCTGTAACTGGATACTGGATGGCGCCCTGCCTGCGATGTCCCGCATGCAGGGCGTCGATGCACCCACCGGAACGATGCCGCGGGCTAGCGCCCGCGGGCTGAGCGTTCGATCAGCCAGCCGGCTGCGTACAGCAACAGCAGTGTCGGTGGAACCAGCACTGCATATGCGGTCGACCAGGGTTTGCCACGCAGCAGGCCGCCTGCGCCGATGGCATCGAGTGCGGCAGACTGCAGGGTGATGGGGAGCGCCATCAGGATATAGGTACCCTTCGGGTCCCCCTCCGACTGCGCGCCGTGAACCAGCCATGCGGTCAACAGCAGGTAGACCACGCAAAGCGCAAGACCGGTCCAGCTCAGGAGTCGCCGCATCTTCATCCGCATGCCCCGGTTCAACGGACGTCGAAGCGGGCCTGCAGCGGCAGGCTCACTTTCCGCAGCAGATCCCGGACCACCACCTGCGCAGTCCACGTGCCTTTCGGATCACCGGCCTCGGCGACGAACCTCAGGTGCAGGTTGGTCATGTACAGCAGGTTTGGCGGGCCGGTCAGGGCGGCGGTGAAACAGGGAACATCGCGTTCGTCGATACTGGTACTGCCGTCCGGGCGCAGCATGCGCAGATCGCAGTGCACCTTGGGTACGCGGTTTTCGTCCAGTTGCGGGTTGGAGAGGAATGTCAGCAGGAACAACTCACCGCCCGGGTGGACTTCGTCGGCCTCGTTGAAGCGGGGAGTGGTCTCCTGCGGGGTCGCCCACTTGGCCCGCCAGTCGGCATCGGAAGTGACCAGCAGCGATGCCGCGAAGCCGCCGCTGGATTTCATGGCATCGGTCTCCGCCAATGCCTTGCCATCCCCATTTATCCAACCATCGCTGGCGGAGCTGTCCAGTGGCAGCATCATGACCATCATGGCCAACGCGCAGGTCCATCGCATCAACGGCTCTCCCGGGTAGCCGCGTCCCGCGGCAGAGCGGGTAGTATTGCCCAACCTTGGCCGGCAAAGCAGCAGGACAGCCGGAGCAGGGGTTCCGTTGCCTGCCGATGTGGGTGATGCTTGCCAGCAAAGGAGGTGGCATGGGAATCGGGAGCGAGGAAACGCCGATCTGTTTCCCTGCATCGGCCGCGCCGCAGCACGTGCTGATGCTGCCCGGTCTGGATGGCTCCAGCAGGCTGTCGCCCCCGTTCCTGTCGGCACTCCAGGCTTATGGTCTGACGACGCAGGCGATCACGCTGCCCGCGCAGGGACCGCAGGATCACGCCACGCTTGCCCAACGGCTGTGGCCGCAGCTGCCCAGTCGTCCCTTCATCCTGCTCGCCGAGTCTTTCTCGGGCCCGTTGGCTGTTGAACTGGCCACGCGCCAACCCACCGGGCTGCGCGGACTGGTGCTTGCCGCGACTTTTGCGCGTCGGCCGGTGCCACTGCCGGCAGCCAGCGCAGCCCTGCTGTCGCCGGCCTGGCCGCTGCCTCCCGTGGCATTGCTGGCGCGCCTGTTGCTGGGGCCGTGGTACACCCGCGGGCACACGTCGATGCTGCGCGAAGCGTTGGCCAGGACTCCGACGAGCACGTTGCGGCAACGCGCCGCAGCGACCCTGCGGGTCGACGTGCGTGCATTGCTGCCGGCAATCCAGGTGCCGACGCTGTGCCTGCACGCGTGCCACGACCGCCTGCTGTGGCCGCCCAGCGTGGCCGAGCTGCAGGCCCTGTTGCCCGATGCCCGCCATGTGTCGTTGGAGGGGCCACATCTGCTGCTGCAGGCACGTGCCGACGCAGCTGCAGCCGAAGTGGCCGCGTGGATGAGGACGTTGCCGCGCTGAACGATGCGCTCAACTGCGGGCGCGGGTACGTGCCGCTTTCCTGGCCGCCACCTTGCGCACGGTCTTCTTCGCCGCACGGGTCTTGGCCGCCTTCTTCGCTGCAGCACTGCGCGAGGCGGCTGTACCGGCCTTCTTGACCGCTGTCTTCTTTGCGGCCTTCTTGGTGGCGGTCTTACGAGCCGGTGCCTTCTTTGCCGCCGCCTTCTTCGCGGCCGTCGCCTTGGTCGTGGCCTTCTTTGCGGCTGACTTCCTGGCAGGCGCCTTGCTGGCCGCCTTCTTGCTCGCCGCCTTCTTCGTACCCTTGCGTGCGCTGCCGCTACGCTTGCCGCCACCGTCCTGCTTGTTCACGGTGGCCCAGGCGATGCGTTCGGCGGTGCTTTCGCTGGCACCGCGCTCGCGCTCGCTTTCCTCGATGTGCTCGGCCTGGCGCTTCTGTTTGTCGGTATATGCGGATTTGTCACCACGGGGCATGACGGATCTCCTGTCGTAGTAGTCAGGCCAGCTGGCGCAGCTTCGGTTCACGCGCCCATTGGCGGGTGGCGGCCGCCGCCAGGAAGGCCTTGGCGTCTTCCGCTTCGACGATGCCGGCGTCGTTGCCGACGCGCGCCGCCTTCAGCAGCGCCTGGCCGCCTGCGTCGCTGGCGATGGCCTTCAGGTGCGCCCACGCCTGGCTGACGAACTCGATGGCTGCACTCTCTTTCGACAAGGCCTTTGCGGCTTCCGGGCTGAGCACCACGGCCACCGCATCGAACACAGCCGATGGCGTGCCCGCCAGTTGCCCATCCGCCGCCTGCATCGCGCCATCGCTCAGCGTGGCGCCGCCTACTTTGGGCGCGACCAGCTTCACGTCTGCACCCGCCTTCCGCGCCGCTTTGCTCAGGCTGGCCAGCACGCGCGCGTCGGAGCCCTCATCAAACAGGATGCCGATGCTGCGCCCTTGCAGGGTGGGCTTGTTGCGCCCAATCACGCGCACCTCGGGAGCGGCAGGCATGTCCTGCGTCGGCGTGGCGGTCGGCGCGGGGTCGGGCAGTGCAGGCAGCGCGAGCCCATCGGCTACGCGCTGCGCCAGTGATTCGTCGATGTTGCGCAGGTGGCTGACGGTACGCACCCGCACCTTGAGTGTTTCCACCTTGGACAATTCGAACACGAGTGCCGATGCCAGATGCGCCTGTTCCGGCTTCTCAAGGCTACGGAAGAACATGCGGGCCTGGCTGTAGTGGTCGGCGAAGCTCTCCGCGCGGGTGCGGCCCTTGCGGCCATCGTCGGCGCTGGCGTGGCTGCGGAAACCTGCGGGCGTCTCGCGCGGCGAGTCCTCCTGCAGCGAGCTGGGATCATAGGCGACGCGGCCCTTGGGCACCTGCATCTGCATGTGGCCGTCGCGCTGGTGATTGGCGAACGGGCACTTCGGGGCATTCACCGGGATCTGGTGGAAGTTCGGGCCGCCAAGCCGCAGCAGCTGGGTGTCCAGATAGGAGAACAGGCGGCCCTGCAGCAGCGGATCGTTGCTGAAATCGATGCCCGGCGGCACGTTGGCCGGGCAGAACGCCACCTGCTCGGTCTCGGCGAAGAAGTTGTCGGGCCAGCGGTCCAGCACCATGCGCCCGATCACCTGCAACGGCACAAGCGATTCGGGAATGATCTTGGTCGGGTCCAGGTGGTCGAACGGAAATGCCTCGGCCTCCTCTTCCGTGAACAGCTGCACCGCCAGTTCCCACTCGGGGAAATCACCGCGCTGGATGGCCTCGAACAGGTCGCGGCGATGGAAGTCATTGTCAGCCGATTGCAGTTTCAACGCTTCGTCCCAGACCGTTGACTGGATGCCCAGCTTGGGTCGCCAGTGGAATTTGACGAACGTCGACTCGCCCGCCTCGTTCAGCAGGCGGAAGCTGTGCACACCGAAGCCCTCGATCATCCGCAGTGAACGCGGGATGGCGCGGTCGCTCATCGCCCACATGATCATGTGCATCGACTCGGGCATCAGCGAAATGAAGTCCCAGAAGGTGTCATGGGCCGAGGCGGCCTGCGGGAACGCACGGTCTGGTTCCATCTTCACCGCATGCACCAGGTCCGGGAATTTCATGGCGTCCTGGATGAAGAACACCGGGATGTTGTTGCCGACCAGATCCCAGTTGCCTTCCTTGGTATAGAACTTGACCGCGAAGCCGCGCACGTCGCGCGGAGTGTCCACCGACCCTGCGCCACCGGCCACGGTCGAGAAGCGGGTAAACACGGGCGTCTTCACGCCTACCTCGGTCAGGATGCGCGCCCGGGTGTGGGCGGCCAGAGACCGGGTCAACTCGAAGTAGCCATGTGCCGCGCTGCCACGTGCGTGCACGATGCGCTCGGGAATGCGTTCGTGATCGAAGTGGGTGATCTTCTCGCGAAGGATGAAGTCTTCCAGCAGCGTGGGTCCTCGAGGTCCCTGCCGCAGGGAGTTCTGGTTGTCTGCCACCGGGATGCCCTGATCGGTGGTCATCGCCGGGTGGCTGCCGCCGGCGCGCGGGTGCAGTTCATCGCCGTTGCCGCGGGGGTGGTTTTCGGTTGCGCGCTTGCCGGTCGGCTTGCTGGCGGCCATGGGGGGAGGCTCCGGATCATCAAGGGAACCACGACACTGGAACCGAACCCGTTAAACCCAGGTTCGGCAAAGGTGAACGTACGGGCAAAAGCAGGCTCGGGTATGCTTGCCCCATGCGAGTCGAGCCCGCCGACATCGAAGCCCTGTTCGACGCCATCCCGGACGTGCTGTTCTTCATCAAGGACCGCCAGGGGCGGTACACCCACGTCAACCAGACCATGCTGCGGCGGCTGGGCCTGCGCGCGCGCAAGGACGTGATCGGGCGCACAGCGGCCGAGATCTACCCGACCGGCCTCAGCGCAGACTATGTCCACCAGGACGCCCGCGTGCTGTCCGGCGAGGTGATCGAGAACCTGATGGAGCTGCACCTGTTCGCCAACCGCGAACCGGGCTGGTGCCTGACCTGCAAGCGCCCGTTGCTGGTCGATGGCGCCATCGAGGGCCTGATCGGCATTTCCCGCGACCTGGGCCAGAAGGACAGCCTGGGCGCCCAGTACGAGCAGCTGCGGCTGGCCCTGGCCCACCTCAACGCGCACTACGCCGAGAACGTGCGCATGCAGACCCTGCTGGACATCACCGGCTTTTCGCTGTCCAAGCTGGAGCGCAGTTTCCGCAAGGTGTTCCAGATGACCCCGCAGCAGGTGCTGACCCGGCTGCGGATCCAGATGGCCATGCACCTGCTGCATGGCGACGACAGCATTGCCTGCATCGGGCAGGCCTGCGGTTTCAGCGACCAGAGCGCCTTCACCCGTAAGTTCAAGGCTGAAACCGGTTTCTCGCCGCGCGCCTATCGCGCCCGGATCGGCGGCAACGTCGGCGAGCCCGCACTGGCCTGAGCCCCCTGCTGCGCTGTGCCTATCCCCGCGGGCCTGGGACAGGGTAAGGTGTCGCCCCTGTAGCCCGCCGCCAGCCCCGCCGATGCCCAATTCGATTCCGACCGCTTCGCCGTCCCGCCTCGGACATTCGCTCAAGCCCCGCCAGCTGATCATGATGGGCCTGGGCAGTGCCATCGGCGCCGGCCTGTTCCTCGGCTCGGGCGTGGGTGTGCAGGCGGCCGGTCCGGCGGTTCTGGTCTCGTATCTGGTCGCTGGCGCGCTGGTGATCATCGTGATGAACGCACTGGGCGAGATGGCGGCGGCCAAACCGACCAGCGGCGCGTTCTCGGTGTACGCCGCCGATGCCATGGGCGCCACCGCTGGCGCCACGGTCGGCTGGTTGTGGTGGGTGCAGCTGGTGATCGTGATCGCCGCCGAGGCGGTCGGTGCGGCCGGGTTGCTTGCCACGGTCTGGCCGGTGGTGCCGGTGCCGATGGCTGCGTTGGCCTTCATGCTGTTCTTCACTGCGATCAACCTGCTCGGGGTGAAGAACTTCGGCGAGTTCGAATTCTGGTTCGCCATCCTGAAAGTGGCGGCGATCCTGGCCTTCATTGCCATCGGCGTGGCACTGCTGATGGGCTGGCTGCCGCAGGTCACCTCACCTGGCCTGAGCAACTTCACCGGACACGGCGGTTTCGCACCGAAGGGCCTGGCCGGGATCGGTGCGGCGCTGCTGGTTGTCGTTTTTGCCTTCGGCGGCACCGAAATCGTCGCCGTTGCGGCGGCCGAAACCGAAGATCCCGAACGCAGCATCGCCCGTGCCATCCGTACTGTGGCCTGGCGCATCCTGGTGTTCTACATCGGCTCGCTGAGCGTGATCATCGCCGTGGTGCCCTGGACCAGCGAAGCACTGAAGTCGCCGTTCGCCGCCGTGCTGGACATAGCGCGCATTCCGGGCGCAGGCACCGCCATCACCCTGATCGCGGTGATCGCGCTGCTGTCGGCACTCAATGCCAACCTCTACGGCGCCTCGCGCATGATGTATTCGCTGGCGCAGCGCCGCGAAGCGCCGGCCGTGCTGGGCTGGACCGATCCGCGGCAGGTGCCGGTCATCGCCGTGCTGGCCAGCGTGCTGTTCGGCTTTGCGGCCACGGTGATGGAGCTGCTGTTCCCGGACCGGGTGCTGCCGGTGCTGCTGAACATCGTCGGTTCCACCTGCCTGCTGGTGTGGACGCTGTCGCTGGTTTCGCAGCTGGTGCTGCGCCGCCGCGCCGATCGCCTGGGTACCCGGCTGCCATTCCGCATGGCCGGTTTCCCGTGGCTGACCTGCTGCGCGCTGGCGATCCTGGCGCTGATCTTCGGCCTGCTGCTGAGCGAGGCGCACACCCGCCTGCAGTTCCTGTCGATGGTGGCGCTGACCGCCACCATCGCCGCCGGCAGCGCCATCGCCCGGCGCATGCGCGAGGCGTGACTGAAGCTGTAGAGCCGACCCTACGGTCGGCTGCGGTTGCTGTAGTTTCTGTAGAGCCGACCCTGTGGTCGGCTGCTGTTCGCGTAGTCGCCAGCCGAGCGCGGGCTCGGCTCTACAGCCGGCATACATCCGCCGTGCCATCCTGATCGTGTGGGCCGCCAGCGGCCCGTCGACCAGGAGTACCGCATGCTGCGCAGCCGTCCCTTCCTGATGTTCACCGGCCAGGCCGAGGCCGCGCTGGCCCTGTACGCCGAAGCCTTTGCCGATTTCCGCCTGCTGGCCCTGCAACGCCACCCCGAGGGGGCCGGCGCCGGCGTACCCGGACAGGTCCGCCAGGCCATCTTCCTGCTCGGTGGCACCCATTACCTGTGCTTCGACAGCCTGGATGTGCACGACTTCACCTTCAGCCCGTCGATCTCGCTGTTCGTCGAGTGTTCCGGTGCCGAGCAGTTCGAGCGTGCGGCACGCGTGCTGGGCGAGGGCGGCCATTGGTTGATGCCGGTGGGTGATTACGACTTCAGCAACCGCTATGGCTGGGTGCAGGACCGCTTCGGCGTATCGTGGCAGTTGAGCCTGGGACAGATGCCGGACCCGTGATCGGGTAACTGTGGGTGTGGACCCTGGTTCACACGCCCTCATGAAAACGGCCCGCTTGCGCGGGCCGTTTTTCTTTATCGATGCAGTGAGGAATCAAGCCTCGACTTCATCATCCTTGTAGGCATCGACCGGGATGCAGGCGCACATCACGTTCTTGTCACCGTACACGTTGTCGACGCGTGCCACCGGCGGCCAGTACTTGCTCTGCTTCAGGCTGGCCAGCGGGAAGGCGGCCAGTTCGCGCGGGTAGGCGTGGGTCCACTCGCTGGCGGTCACCGCGGTGGCGGTGTGCGGCGCGTTCTTCAGCGGGTTGTCCTCGCGGTCCAGGCGGCCGTCTTCGATCGCGCTGATTTCCTCTCGGATCTGGATCATCGCGTTGATGAAGCGATCCAGCTCGTGCAGCGACTCGCTCTCGGTCGGTTCGACCATCAGCGTGCCCGCGACCGGGAAGCTCAGGGTCGGGGCGTGGAAGCCGAAGTCGATCAGGCGCTTGGCGACGTCCTCGGCGCCGATGCCGCTGGTCTTCTCCAGCGGGCGCACGTCCAGGATGCACTCGTGCGCCACCAGGCCGTTACGGCCGGTGTACAGGGTCTTGAAGTGCGGAGCCAGGCGCTTGGCGATGTAGTTGGCGTTGAGCTGCGCGACCTGGGTGGCCTTGCGCAGGCCTTCGCGGCCCATCATCGCGATGTACATCCAGCTGATCGGCAGGATCGAAGCACTGCCGAAGCTGGCCGCGCTGACCATGCCGACCGGGCCGTTGTCACCCAGCTTGCCCGGCAGGAACGGGGCCAGGTGCTCCTTGACCGCGCATGGGCCCACGCCCGGGCCACCACCGCCGTGCGGGATGCAGAAGGTCTTGTGCAGGTTCAGGTGCGAAACGTCCGAACCCCACTTGCCCGGCTTGGCCACGCCGACCAGGGCGTTCATGTTGGCGCCGTCGGTGTACACCTGGCCGCCGTGCTTGTGGATGATCTCGCAGATCTCGACCACCTCTTCCTCGAACACGCCGTGCGTGGACGGGTAGGTCATCATGATCGCGGCCAGGCGGTCGCTGTACTTCTCGGCGTTGAGGCGGATGTCCTCGACGTCGACGTTGCCGTTGGCATCGGTCTTGGTCACCACGACCTTCATGCCGCACATCTGCGCCGAGGCCGGGTTGGTGCCGTGCGCCGAGTCCGGGATCAGGCAGATGTCGCGGTGGCCTTCGCCGCGCGAGCGGTGGTAGGCACGGATCGCCAGCAGGCCGGCGTACTCGCCCTGCGCGCCGGAGTTCGGCTGCAGGCTGACCGCGTCGTAGCCGGTGCATTCGACCAGCATCGCTTCCAGCGTGTCGATCAGTTCCTTGTAGCCCAGCGCCTGGTCGGCCGGCACCAGCGGGTGGATCTGCGAGAACTCCGGCCAGGTCACCGGGATCATCTCGGCGGTGGCGTTGAGCTTCATGGTGCACGAGCCCAGCGGGATCATCGTGCGGTCCATCGCCAGGTCCTTGTCGGCCAGCGAACGCAGGTAGCGCAGCAGTTCGTGCTCGCTGTGGTGGGTGTTGAACACCGGATGGGTCAGGAACGCGGACTGGCGCAGCAGGCCGGCCGGCAGTGCGTCGGCGGTGCTGGCATCCAGCGCCTCGACGTCAGCCTGCGCGCCGAACACGGCGGCCAGCGCGACCACGTCGGCGCGGGTGGCGGTCTCGTCCAGGCTGATGCCGACCGAGTCGCTGTCGATCGCGCGCAGGTTGTAACCGGCGGCGCGTGCCTTGGCGAGGATCTCATCGGCATGCACGCCGGTGATGTGCAGGGTGTCGAAGAAGTCGCCACCGACCTGCACGCCGGCGTTGCGCAGTGCCGCAGCCAGGATCGAGGCCAGGCGGTGGGTGCGCCGGGCGATGCGGGTCAGGCCTTCCGGACCGTGGTAGACCGCATACATCGAGGCCATCACCGCCAGCAGCACCTGTGCGGTACAGATGTTCGACGTCGCCTTCTCGCGGCGGATGTGCTGCTCACGGGTCTGCAGGGTCAGGCGATAGGCCGGGTTGCCCTGGGCATCGATGGAGACACCGATCAGGCGGCCCGGCATCGAGCGCTTGTAGGCGTCACGGCAGGCCATGAACGCGGCGTGCGGGCCGCCGAAGCCGAACGGCACGCCGAAACGCTGGCTGTTGCCGACCACGATGTCCGCGCCCCATTCGCCCGGTGCGGCCAGCAGGGTCAGCGCCAGCAGGTCGGTGGCCACGGCCACCAAGCCGCCGCGTGCGTGCACGGCCTCGACCAGGGCCTTGTAATCGCCGATCTGGCCGAAGGTGTCCGGGTACTGCAGCAGCAGGCCGAAGGCTTCCGCTTCCAGTGCTTCGGCGGGGGTGCCGACGCGCAGCACGATGCCCATCGGTTCTGCGCGGGTACGCAGCAGTTCCAGGGTCTGCGGGTGCACGGCGTCGTGCACGAAGAAGGTGTCCGACTTCGACTTGGCCGAACGCTTGGCCAGGGTCATCGCTTCGGCGGCGGCGGTGGCTTCGTCCAGCAGCGAGGCGTTGGCGATCTCCATGCCGGTGAGGTCGGCGCACAGGGTCTGGAAGTTGATCAGCGCTTCCATGCGGCCCTGCGAGATCTCGGCCTGGTACGGGGTGTAAGCGGTGTACCAGGCCGGGTTTTCCAGGATGTTGCGCAGGATCACGTTCGGGGTGTGGGTACCGTAGTAGCCCTGGCCGATGAAGCTGCGCAGCACGGTGTTCTTGTCGGCGATCGCGCGGATCTTCGCCAGTGCCTGCACTTCAGTCATCGACTCCGGCAGCGCCAGCGGCGCCGGCGACTTGATCTTGGCCGGCACGATGGCATCGGTCATCGCATCCAGCGACGCGTGGCCGACGACGTCGAGCATCTGCGCGATCTCGGCATCGTTGGGGCCGATGTGGCGCTCGACGAACGCATTGTGGTGCTCGAGCTCACGCAGGGAAGGGGTGTTCTGGGACATGGCGAAGGATCCGTCAGGAAAGGGCACACGCACGGGCACAAGCCGCCGGTCGGCGGTCTGCGGGGCGCCCCTCTGTCCTTTTGCCTGAGAGTTTGGAAGCGCGGAAAACCGCGGCTTCGTGCCCCTTCGGCGCCGGATCGAACCGGTCTCTCCAGAGTTCTGTTACGGGTGGTATCGGGCCTGAGCGATTACGGGCGTTGCGCCTTCGGCAGCGGTGTTCCGCTTCTCCCACCGTGTTGCCCGCGGATTATAGCCCGTTGCGGGCCCGCTGGCCGCCTCCCGGCACGGCCCCGCGGCTGAATGGCCGATGGCCCGGCCATGCGTTCTGTGCACCGCTGCATGGCATCGGGCGCAATCCCCACCTATGATGGGCGGATACCTGAATTCATCTGGCGCCCTCCCTGCAGACGGGGACCGGCGCCCGCCGTGCGTGCCGCGCATGGCCCTGCCGGACGCCTTTCCCATGACAGCCGCTGTTGCTCCCTCCACCCGCCGCATGGCCCTGCTGCTTGCCGGCCTGGCCATGTTCGGCCCGTTCTCGATCGACACCATCTTCCCGGCCTTCCCGCAGCTGGCCCGGCGCCTGGCGGTGGACGAGGTGGCGGTGCAGCAGACCATCAGCGTCTACCTGCTGTTCTACGGCCTGATGAGCCTGGCGCACGGTCCGCTGTCCGACGCCTGGGGCCGCAAGCGGGTGATCCTCGGTGGCCTGGTGGTGTTCGTCGGCGCCTCGGTGGGCTGCGCACTGTCCACCGACCTGACCACGCTGCTGGCGTTCCGTGCGCTGCAGGGCCTGTCGGCGGGTGTCGGCATGATCGTCGGCCGCGCGGTGATCCGCGACCTGTACCACGGCCATGACGCGCAGCGGCTGATGAGCCAGGTGTCCATGCTGTTCGGCATCGCCCCGGCCATCGCGCCGATCATCGGTGGCTGGATCCTGCTCAGTGGCGCGGGGTGGCCGCTGATCTTCTGGTTCCTGGTGGTGTTCGGGCTGGTCCTGCTGGCGGCCACTGCACGCTACCTGCCCGAGACCCATCCCGTCGAAGCGCGCGTGCCGTTGTCGCCGCGCGTGCTGCTGCGTGATTACGTGCGCATCGGTTTCAATCCACGCTTCCTGCGCCTGGCGCTGGCCGGCAGCATCGGCTTTGGTGGAATCTTCCTGTACATCTCCTCGGCGCCGGTGTTCGTGATGCAGCACCTGCACCTGGGCGAGGGCGGTTTCGCCTGGTTGTTCATCCCGACCATCGGCGGCATGACCACCGGCTCATTCCTGTCCGGGCGCATGGCCGGGCACACCACGCCCACCCGCCAGGTCTCCATTGGTTTCGGCCTGTGCGCATTGTCAGTGCTGTTGAACGTTGGCTACGTGGTGCTGTCGCCACAGTTCGTGCTGCCATGGGCGGTACTGCCGATCTTCCTGGGTGGCATGGGCATGGCGCTGATCTTCCCGATCCTGGCGCTGGCGGTGCTGGACATGTACCCGCATCAGCGCGGCCTGGCCTCGTCGCTGCAGGCCTTCGTGCAGCTGATGATCAGCACCGTGGTGGCCGGCGTGGTGTCACCACTGCTGAGCGGCAGCCCGCTGCACCTGGCACTGGGCCAGGCGGCGTTCTTCGGCGCCGGTTTCGTGTTCTGGTACTGGGAACACCAGCGCGAGCGCGCGGCGCAGGCAGCCTGCACGGGTCACTGAGCAGCGCGCAGGGGTAGGGTGGGCCGCGATGCCCGAAACACTTGCGGCAGGGAACGGCCGGACTAGGCTGGGCATTCCAGCCAGCCGGTGCGTGGGTGCACGACAGCCAGCCGACCCAATGTCGTTGCATGAGGTTTCGCCATGGCTGCGCAGCAGACCTACCGCCTGTTCGAGGTGGCGCTGAAGGAGCGCCGCGTTCTTTCCCCTTCCCTGGACCGCATGGTGTTCACCGGCGCCGACGTGGCGCGGATGAAGACCGAAGGCCCGGACCAGCGCATCAAGGTATTCTTCCCCTTGCCCGGGCAGGACCTGCCACAGGTGCCCAGCGGCGAGGACTGGTATCCCCGCTACCGGGCGCTGCCGGACGATCAGCGCCCGCCGATGCGCACCTATACCATCCGCCAGCTGCGTGCAGAGCTGGGCGAAGTCGATGTTGATTTCGTGCTGCATGGCGAGACCGGGCCGGCCTCGCGCTGGGCCATCCATGCACGCCCCGGCGACCGTGTGGTGTTGCTGGCTCCCGATGCCGACTGTGCCGACAGCAGCGAAGGTTGGGAATGGAAGCCGCCGGCCGGCGTCGGCCAGATGCTGCTGGTGGCCGATGAAACCGCGTTACCGGCGGTGGCCGGCATTCTTGAGGAACTGGCGGCCATGGTGGATCCGCCGCGTACGCTGGCGCTGCTGGAAGTGGCGCAGGCCGGCGACGCGGTGCCGCTGAAGGCACCGGCTTCCGCCGAGCTGGTCTGGCTGCCGCGCGGGCGCGCGGCGTACGGGGCGCCTCTGTTGCAGGCGGTGCAGGCGCGGCTGGCAGCGGCCTCGGGCGTGGCTGCCGGCGATGCGCCGGAGGAGATCGACGTCGATACGCAGATCCTCTGGGAACAGGCCGATACCCGCGTGGTCGGGCCGCTGTATGCCTGGGTGGCAGGCGAGGCAGCGGCGGTGATGGCGATCCGTCGTCATCTGGTCCGCGACTGCGGGCTGGATCGCCGCGCGATCAGCTTCATGGGCTACTGGCGGCACGGCAAAGTGCTGGATTGAGGGGGTGTGAAGCGGCGTGGCGGGTGGGGTGCGCTATCCTTGCGCCCCCCTCGCAGCGGTATTGCACCATGTCCACCAGCTCCAAGACCCGCCGCGACCAGCGCCGTCGCCAGGAAAAGCAGGCCGCCAACAAGGCCGCTGCCCAGGCCTCGCCGGTGGAGCCGCATGCCGAACTGCGCGACGCGCAGCGCACCCTGCTGGCCGGTGTCGTGCGCCGCGACGGTGAATGGGTGCTGGGCATGGACGGCCGTATCGCCGGCCACAGTGACTCCGCCGCACAGGTACTGGCGCTGATCATGCAGGCCGGTGAACTGCACGAGCGCAACGGCACGCCGGTGCGCCTGATGTACTCCGATGCGCTGCGCGACGCCGCGCACGCCGAAGCGAAAGAGAAGGGCCAGACCTTCGAGGAATTCAAGGCGGAACTGGCCGCGGCGATGGCGGCGAAGAAGGACAGCTGATCGCGCCGAATCTGTAGAGCCGAGCATGGCTCGGCTCTACAACACGGAGAAGGGGCGGATCCTTGCGGATCCGCCCCTTTTCTCATTTCGCCGCCGGGGCCGCGTTGGCCTGCCAGCCACACATCTGGCCTTCGTTCTGCTGCTTCAGCCACTCGTTGACCGGAGTGAAGTACTCGATCATCGGGCCGGCATCGAGCTTGTCGGTGCCGGTCAGCTCCTTCAGCGTGGCCTGCCACGGCTGGCTGGCACCCTTGCTCAGCATCGCCCAGTATTTCTGGCCGGCTTCCTTGTTGCCGTAGAAGGTGCACTCGTGCAGCGGGCCCTTGTAGCCGGCTGCATCGCACAGGCCCTTGTAGAACTGGAACTGCAGGATGCGGGCCAGGAAGTAGCGGGTGTAGGGGGTGTTGCCCGGCACGTGGTACTTCGCGCCCGGATCGAAGAATTCCTCGCCACGGGGGCTGGCCGGGGCCACGCCCTGGTACTTGGCCTTCAGGTCCCACCACGCCTTGTTGTAGTTGTCGGCGGTGATCGAACCATCGAACACGCCCCAGCGCCAGCGGTCGATCATCAGCCCGAACGGCAGGAACGACACGCCCGACAGCGCCATGCGCATCTGGTTGTTGATGACCGCTTCGCGGCTCTCGGTCGGTGCATCGACCAGGCCGATCGAGCTGAGGTACTTGGGCGTCATCGCCAGCACGATGGTGTCGCCGATCGCCTCATGGAAGCCATCGTTGGCACCGCCCTGGAACAGCGGCGGCAGCGGGTTGTAGGCCAGGTCGTAATAGATATGGCCCAGCTCGTGGTAGATGGTGGTGAAGTTCTCTTCGTTCGGCTTGATGCACATCTTGGTGCGCACATCGCCTTCCATGTTCATGTCCCAGGCGCTGGCGTGGCAGACCACATCGCGGTCGTCGGGCTTGATGAACTGGGTGCGTTCCCAGTACGACTGCGGCAGCGACGGCATGCCCAGCGACACATAGAAGTCCTGTGCGCGTTCGGTCATCTGCTTGGCGGTACGCAGTTCGGCTTCGCGCTGGGCCTTGTACTGGGCCGCCACGTTGGCGTCCTTGCCGGCCTTGGCCAGCGCCGCGCTCAGGTTGGCCTGGTACTGCTTTTCCAGTGCAGCGGTGATGTCCAGGCTGCCGGCACCCGGGTACGGTTCCAGCTGGTCCCACAGGTTCGACCAGTCCTGCTGCCACATGTTGCCCAGCAGGTGCGCGGCAATCAGGCCGTTGCCCACTTCGGCCTTGTCCTTGCCGTAGGTCTTGTCCAGCTTGCCGCGTGCATAGCAGTGCAGCTGCTCGTACATCGGCTTGACCTGTTCCCAGAGCCGGTCGGTTTCCGGGCCGATCTGCTCCGGCGGCATGTCGTAGCCGCTGCGCCACATCTGGCCGGCGTCGGCAAAGCCCATGCCCTTGGCGCCTTCGTTCACCAGGCCGACGAACTTCTGGTAGTCGCCGCGCATGCTCTTGGTGGTGCTGTGCCAGCCCTGCCAGGCGTCGAGCTGCTTGTCATAGTCGCGGCTGCGCGCCAGCACCTGTTCCAGCTCGCCCAGCTGGCGGCAGGAGTTCGGATCATTGGCATCGGTGCAGTACTTGCCGGCACCGTAGCTGCCTTCCATGCGCGTGGCGATCTGGGTCAGCTCGGCCAGCTTGGCCGGGTCGCGCGGTGCAGGCATCGAGGACATCAGCTTCAGCAGGTGGATCGCGCGCTTGCTGTCCTCGCTCATCGGCTTGCCGTCGAACTTGGCGGCCTGTTCGATCCAGCTGTTGAGCTGCGTCAGCGAACGCTCGTTGGCCTTGGCCGCAATGCGTTCCGAATCACCGTTGATGTAGGTGGAGGACAGCCACTGCGCCGAGGTCATCTCCGGGTAAGCGGCCTTGAATTCGGCATTGATGCGGGCCACGAACTGGTCGGCGGTTTCACCGGCCGGAGCGCTGCTGCTGGCGGTATCGGTGCCTGGGGCAGCTTCCTTCTTGCAGGCGGCCAGGGCCAGCGTGGCGGCGGCGATTGCCGAGGCCAGCAGGAGATGACGGTGTTTCACGGGCGGTCCTTGGGTGGTGAACGACGGCCGAAGGCTAGTGGGCCGTCGCTGCCACCGCAAGTGGCGGAAGTCGGCCGGGCGGCGCCCGGCACCCGCAGAGGCCAGAGCACAAGCAACAGCAACCGCCGAAGCAACCGCAACAGCGGGGTATCCGTGGGATGGCGCGGCGGTGTGGGCTTGCAGGACACGCCGTAAACCCATCCATGGGGGCTCGATGGCGCCATCCATGGCGCCAACGGTCCTGCAAGCCCACACCGCCCCACGTCTGACAGATCGTGGCGGCTGTTGGTAGGTGTCGACCTTGGTCGACACATCTGTCAGGTATCGACAATCAAAATGGGGTCAGATCCGTTTTCTTCCGGAAAACGGATCTGACCCCAAGATCGTTCCAACAGATCGCGGAAAACTGTCGAAGGCGGGGTGGGTCCGGTTGCGGGGGCGTGAGCCGCATGGATGCGGCGACCGAGCTTACATGGACGTACTTGCAGCGTCCCCCGCAACCGGACCCACCCCGCCACCCCTCAGGAAACCCGCTTCTGCTGTTGCTTCGGCCGTTGCCGTTGCCCCTGCAGGTGCAGGGCTGCAAGCCCTGCCAAACACCCCTCAACCTTCGCAGTTGGCGAACACGTCGCGGTCGCGCTCGTACAGCGCCGTCTTAACCTGCATCAGGCCCAGCACCGACGGGAACAGGTTGTCGTGGTCTGTATAGGCCGCCGAACGCTTGCGCACGCACTGCAGGTCCAACCCACGGCTGCTGGCGAAGCCCGGCGAGAACCACATCGTCATCGGTACGCGGGTCTGCTCGGCCGGTGCGATCGCATACGGCACGCCATGCAGGAACAGGCCCTTCTCGCCCAGCGATTCACCATGGTCGGACAGGTAGATCATCGCCGTGTCGTAATCCTGCATGCCCTGCAGGGTACCAATGGTCTTGCTCAGGAAATGATCGGTGTACAACACCGCGTTGTCATAGCTGTTGGTGATCTCTTCGCGCGAGCAGCGGCCGATGTCACGGGTGTCGCAGGTCGGGGTGAAGCGGCGGAACGCGGGCGGATAGCGCTCGAAATAGGCCGGGCCGTGGTTGCCCAGCTGGTGCAGCACCACCACCCGGTCGCCGGGCTTGGCCCGCACCTGGGTGGCCAGGTCCTGCAGCAGGACCTCGTCCATGCAGCGGCCATCGGCGCACAGGCCGGGTGTGGTGGCGTCGGACAATGACTGGAAGTCCAAGCCCTCGCACACGCCCTTGCAGCCGGACTGGTTGTCACGCCACAGCGGCGCGATGCCGGCGCGGTTCAGTACGTGCAGCAGCGACTGGTGCGCACGGATCTTCTTCTCGTCGTAGTCGTGGCGGCCCCACGGCGAGAACAGGCACGGCAGCGAGACCTCCGTGCTCGTGCCGCACGAATGCATGTCCGGGAAATTGATCACGCTGGCCTGCGCCAGTTCCGGAGTGGTGTTGCGGCCACCGTTGAGGCCCCAGTTCTGCGCACGCACGGTCTCGCCCATGACGATCACCAGCAGGCGCGGCTTGCTGGCCGGCGCTCGCGGAGTGGCCTTGGCGTCGGTGCCGATCGGCAGCTTCGGTGCGCGCTGCACCGGGTTGTCGCCACGCAGCGCACGCGGCATGCCCAGCAGCACGTTGGCCGGGGTGGCGAGGTAACGCACTTCGCGCTGGTTGCGCATCAGTGCTGAAACATCCTGGAACGAGATCAACGCGCCGCCGACGGCGGTTACCGCGGCCACCAGCAGGAAGCCCAGCCGCCACAGCAGGGTGCGGCCCCAGCTGCGGCGACGCAGCTGCACGCGCCACAACACCGCCATCGGCAACACGGCCAGCAACAGTACCGGCCACAGCAGCGACACGGTCATCAGCTCGCGGCTTTCCTTGGGGTCCGTCGCCAGCACGTTGCGCAGCATGTCCGCATCCAGGTAGATGTGGTAGCGACTCATGTAGTGCGCGGCGAATGCGGTCACCAGCAGCAACAGGCTGATCACCACCTTGGCGTTCCAGCGCCAGACCAGGATGCCCAGCAGCACGCCGTGAGCACCCAGCAGCAACAGCAGCAGCGAAAGCGCGTAGCGCAGGCTGCCTGGATGGCTGGCCATCGCGCTGTGCCAGAACAGGCCATTGCCGGCCACCGCGAAGAACAGGCTGGTCAGCGCGATCAGCGCTTCGGTGGACAGCTGCGGCCGCCAGTGGCGCAGACCCGCAAGGGCGGGGAGGCGGGCGGGCCGTTGGACCGATGCGCTCATGCGTTTGCCTCCTGGCGGTTGGCATGGTTCAGTTGACGGTGTGTCAGGACGCGCTTGGCGATCAGATAGAGGCCGAGCGAAAGCAGCCAGCAGATCAATGCAGTGGCGACGTCATGCGAAAGGAAATGCGCACCGCGCAGCTGCTGGCCGATGCCGAACACCAAACCGGCGCCGAGGCCGATCCACAACCCGGCCCAGCGCCACGACGGGCGCCATAGGAGGGCGAAATAGTACAGGCACAGCCAGGCGTAGCCGGCACTGGCGTGCCCGGCCGGGAAGCAGGCCTGCGCGGCCATGCCAGCGGGGCGTGCGGTGAAAAGCCCGATAAATGGCTGGTGGCCGCCGTAGCGCAGCAAGTCCCAAGGGCATTCCATCGGCACCAGTGACTTCAGCAGGGAGATCACGCCGGTGCCCAGCGCCAGGGCAAGTACGACATAAAGCAGCGCCCACCGCAGGGTGTGATCGCGTCCTTTACGCCAGTGGTGGAAGCACAGCAGGAGCACGACCAGCGCCGCCGCAGTGCTCAACCATTTACCGGCCTTGTGCACGACGCTGCGGGTGATCCAGGCGTCCTGTAGCACCCATCGGCTGCCCTCAAGGCGGAACAGGTGATCGGCCACCCACTGGTCGCCGCCGAACCCCATCAGCAGCGCAAACACGGGCAGACCGATTGCGACAGGCAGCCAAAAGTGAGTTACGGCGAATCTTGACGCCAGTGGCGATGACGCAAGCGGCGCGATCGAATCAAGGGGACGAACGGGCATGCTGAGGGAAGGCGGGTTCGGGAATCCGCAGCCATGCTCGTCACCTGCATGTCGGAGAAGGGTCGGACGCTCGTTCGCGCCGGGTTAATGATTTCCCCGGCACGAGTCAACGTTCAGTCTTCTTCGGCGGTCGAGCCGGCCCGTTCGGCGTGGCATTGCGGGTCCCAGGCCGTACCGGGAAGCAGTTGCCAACGATTCCTGTTGGCCATGCCGATGTCGATCACCTTGGCCCGGTCCACGCAGGGACTCATCGCCTCGTCCAGCACCAGCAACCAGCGCTTGTCCGGCGCTTCGGCGAGCCAGGGGCCGGCATCGTGCCATTGCTCGGCCCAGGGCCGCTTGAAGCCGAACTCGCGTACCGGGCGGTCAGCCTGCAGCAGGTTCTGCTCGCGCCAGGCGACCAGCGCCAATTCGGCGTCCGGACCGATCCGCGCGCCGACGCGGCGCATCAGCGCCGATGCCGATGCGTAGGGATCCAGTGCCGGGATCAGCACCAGGCCGTAGAGCATCCACAGCATGCCGTGGGTCAGCAGCACCAGGGTCGTGGCGCGGCGCACCCGCAACCAGACGGCCAACGTGGCCAGCGCGATGGCGAAGGTCAGCAGGCCATCACCCAGCACCGGCAGCAGCGTATCGGGCATGGCCCGGCGTTCCAGTTGCGCCAAGGCCCACGGGTGCTCGGTCATCAGCATCACGCCGAGCACGCCGGTGGCCAGCATCAGCACCACGCTGTAGCCGAACAAATAGCGGCGCACGCACAGCCGGCGCAGCAAGCCCGGCAACAACGGCGCAACGGCCAGTGCCATCGCAGGCAGCATCGGCAGCACATAGACCTCGCGCTTGCCCGGGCTGGCGCTGAAGAACACCAGCACCAGCAGCGCCCAACCCAGCAGCAGCCACTGCCGGCGGTCGCCCCGGCGGATGCGGCGCCACCACGGCTTGAACAGCAGCGGCAGCAGCAGGCTGCCCGGCAGCCACAGGGTCAGGATCACCTGCAGGTAGTACCAGGCCGGTTGGCGATGGTGCCAGGCGTTGGCATAGCGGGTACCGGTCTGCTTGAACAACAGCTCATGCGCGTAGGCCTGCAGTTCGGCGCTGGGCGTGTGCAGCAGGGCCCAGCCCAGCGGCGCAAGCCACACCGACACGCCCAGCAGGAAGGCCGGGATCAGCCACAGCAGCGTTGCCGGGTGGGGGCCGTCAACGCTGCGCCCGCGGCGACGCTGGTACAGCCACCAGCCGAACCACGGCAGGACCATCAGCAGCGGCAGGAAACCCACGCCTTTGGTCACCGTGCCGAGGCCAGCGGCGAACCCCGCCAGCCACAAGGCAGCCAGGTTGCGGCGTTCGCACAGGTGGCGCATCAAGCCCCACAGGGCCACCGTGGTCATGCCGACCAGCACCATGTCGATCTGCGCGCGCTTGGCCATCAGGCCAAACTGCAGGGTGCAGAACAGCGCCGCCAGGGCGTACAGGGAATGCCGCGGTGACCACAGTCGGCGTGCCAGATCCGACACCAACCACAGGCTGAGCAGGGCGCCCAGCAGCGATGGCAGCAGGAACGACCACTGCCAGCTGCCGACGATCTCGTAGGCCGCCGCCTGCAGCCACATGAAGACCGGTGGCTTCTCCGCATACAGCTCCACGCCCCGGTGCGGCAGCAGCCATTGCCCACTCTCGACCATGGTGCGGGCCGCCAGCACGAAGCGCGGCTCGTCCGGTGGCTGCGGCTGCCGAAGGCCGATCCCCGCTGCCAGCGCAGCAACGATCAACAGCCACAACAGGGGCAGGCGCCAACGGCGGGGCAGGGCAACGGGCACGGCAGGCTCCGGGAGCAAAAACGGCCATTCTGAGGTGGCGGGGGTTGGAAAAGCGTCAGAGGAGGCCGGGGGCGACCGCATTCCGACATGGGCAGCGCTACCATGGTACGAACTTCCGTGGATGTTTCGTGCATGCGTCTGTTGGTGATCGAGGACAACCGCCAGCTGGTGGCCAACCTGTTCGACTACTTCGAGTCGCGCGGGCACGTGCTCGACGTGGCCCCGGACGGCATCACCGGCCTGCACCTGGCCGGCAGCCATCCCTACGACGCGGTGATCCTGGACTGGATGCTGCCGCGCATGGAGGGGCCGGAGGTGCTGCGTCGCCTGCGCGCCGAGCAGGCTTCGGAGGTGCCGGTGATCATGCTGACCGCGCGCGACGAACTGCCGGACAAGATCACCGGCTTCCGCGCGGGTGCCGACGATTACCTGACCAAGCCGTTCGCCCTGCCCGAGCTGGAAGTTCGGCTGGAGGCGCTGCTGCTGCGTGCGCAGGGCCGGAACCCGCGCAAGCGCCTGCAGGTGGGCGACCTGGTGCTGGACCTGGCGACCCTCGAAGCCCAGCGGGGTGGTCAGGTGCTCCACCTCTACCCGGCCTGCCGGAAGCTGCTGGAGGTGCTGATGCGCGCCAGCCCCGGTGCGGTCACCCGCCAACAGCTGGAGTTCGCCCTGTGGGGCGACGAGCCACCGGATGGTGACCTGCTGCGCTCGCATGTCTATGAGCTGCGCCGCAGCGTCGATGGTCCGTTTGCCGACAAGCTGATCCACACCCTGCCGCGGGTTGGTTACCGCCTTGCGGTGACCGCGGCCGCCGATGCAGGCAAGGATGATGATGAAGGCGCGTAGGCCGGGCCCGCTGTACCGGCGCGTGGTGTGGTGGTTGCTGGGCTACCTGGCCCTGCTGTCGATCGCTGTGTTCAGCGTCGGCAACTACGTGCACGAACACGCCGAACATGCCGCCTGGCGTGCGCTGCTCAACTCCGAACTGGACAGCATCGTCGAGCACGTCGAGCATGAACCGCACTATCGCTGGCAGGATTCGGACACGCTCAGCCTGTACCGCTTCGATGCAGTCAACCTGCCTGACAGCCTGCGTACGCTGCATCCGGGCCTTCACGACGGCGTGATGATCAAAGGCCGGGAGACGGCGGTGATGGTGCGCGAGACCCGGTCGATGGGACGGGTCGCGCTGGCGCTGGACATCTCCGACTTCCATGACCTGGAGCAGTTCGCCACGCGCTGGGTGATGCTGGCCGGGGTGATCATGATCTTCGTCACCGTGCTGATGGCGTCCTTCGGCATGGAACGCATGGTGCGCCCGTTGAGCCTGCTGGCCCAGCACATCGGCGCATTGCGGCCGGGCGTTCAGGGCCAGCGCATCGAGGTCGACCCGCGCGGCAGTTCCGAGCTGCACACCATCGCCGATGCGCTGAACGACTACCTGGACCGCAACGAGCAGTTCGTCGAGCGTGAGCGGGTCTTCATCAGTACCGCCAGCCACGAACTGCGCACGCCGATCGCAGTGATGACCGGTGCAGCCGAGCTGGCGCTGGAGCAACCGGGCCTGCCCGAACGTGCCCGCCAACAGATGCAGCGGGTCCTGCGCACGGCACAGAGCGTGGAGCAGCTGATCGAGCTGCTGCTGGTGCTGGCGCGTGATCCTGCGCGCCTGGCCGCGCGTGCCGAGCGCATCGCACTGGACCAGCTGCTGCCGGAGATCGTCGACGACCATCGCCACCTGCTCGGCGACAAGGACCTGAGCATCGGCATCCAGGCTGCGCCGGTGGATATCGTCGCGCCGCTGGCGGTGGTGCAGGCGGCGATCGGCAACCTGCTGCGCAATGCCATCGAAAACAGCGGCCGCGGCCATATCGAGTTGCAGCTGAGTTCGTCGGCGGTACTGACCCTGCAGGACCCCGGGCATGGGATGAGCCCGGAGGAGATCGCGGCGATCCACGCGCGCATGGCCCGCGGCGAGCGTGCCGATCGAGGCAGTGGCATCGGCCTGGACCTGATCGCGCGGCTGTGCGAGCACCTGGGCTGGACGCTGCAGTTGCAGCCCCGCCAACCGCGCGGGACGCGTGTCACCCTGGACTTCGGCGCTTCGCGCCCCGCTTGATCGGACGGCCGACCTGCTCCGCGCTGCGGCATGACCCGACGTGAAGACAATGTTAATCTCGACCTGCGCCGCTTCATGCGGCGCTTTTTTTTCCCGCTCCTTCGATCGACAGAGGATCCCATGCCGACCGAACCCGCTACTGCCCTGATCAGCAACGATATCGTTGGACTGGGCCTGATTGCCGCCACCCTGGCCCTGATCTTCTGGGCCGCCAGTGGTCCGACCCCGCTGTTGAAGAAGATCTTCGCCTGGGTGCCGGCACTGCTGCTGTGCTACTTCATCCCCGCCATCTACAACACCGCCGGTGTCATCGATGGCCACAACACCTCGCTGTACAACCCGGTCGCGCGTGACGTGCTGCTGCCGGCCGCGCTGGTCCTGCTGACGCTGTCGATCGACCTCAAGGGCGTCATCAAGCTGGGGCCGAAGCTGTTGCTTGTGTTCTGTGCCGGTACCGCTGGCATCATGCTCGGTGCGATCGTCTCCTTCCAGCTGATGAAGCTGATCCATCCGGAAACGGTGGCCGGTGATACCTGGGCCGGCATGGCCGCGCTGGCCGGCAGCTGGATCGGTGGCGGCGCCAACATGGTCGCCATGCGCGAAGTGTTCGGCACCGATGCCACCACCTTCGGGCAGTTCGCCGTGGTCGACGTGGCCTGCGCCAGCCTGTGGATGGCGATCCTGCTGTTCCTGGCCAACCGCGCGCAGCAGATCGACACCCGCAACGGGGCCGATACGCGTGCCATCGACGAGATGAAGGCACGCATCAGCGCCTACGAGGCACAGAACGCGCGCATTCCCAGCATGACCGACCTGATGGTGATCGTCGGCGTGGCACTGGGTGGCGTCGGCCTGGCCCACGCCATCGCCGCACCGCTGTCGGGCTGGTTCAAGGCCAACGTCAGCTGGGCCAGCCAGTTCAGCCTGGACAGCCAGTTCGTGTGGGTGATCCTGCTGTCCACGGCGATGGGTCTGGGCCTGAGCTTCACCCGTGCGCGCCGGCTGGAAGCCGCAGGCGCTTCGCGGTTGGGCACGGTGTTCCTGTACTTCCTGATCGCCTGCATCGGCATGCAGATGAACCTGCTGTCGCTGCTGGATCGGCCTTGGCTGTTCCTGCTCGGCGCGATCTGGATGGCCACGCACGTGCTGGTGCTGTGGGGGGTGGCCAAGCTGCTGCGCGCGCCGTTGTTCTTTTTCGCGATCGGTTCGCAGGGCAACATCGGGGCGGCCGCCTCGGCTCCCGTGGTGGCCGCGGCCTTCCATCCGACGCTGGCGCCTGTGGGGGTGCTGCTGGGGACGGTGGGCTATGCCACCGGTACCGGGTTGGCCTATGTCACCGGCCTGATCCTGAAGTGGATGGCCGGCGCCTGAGTTCTGACCGGACGTTCCTGTTGCGGGGGGGGGGGGGGGGGGGCGGCCCCCCCCCCCCCACGCCGGCGGGGGGACCGGCACGGGGATGAAGGGCGCGCCGTGGCGTGGGGCCACGGCAGGCCGGTACTG
>NZ_JAXBQT020000030.1:0-49947 GCF_047520755.2 Stenotrophomonas sp. FR010
GTTGCCGGCCAGCGGCCGGCAACGCAAGGATTGCCAACGAAGGTTCATGAGGTTGCCGGCCAGCGGCCGGCACCACCCTCACCTCAACCGCGCGGTTCGTCCGGGCGGCGGAACGGGATCACCACGTAGTCCTGGCCCTCGCGCGGCTGCCACAGCACCGGCACGCGCTGCGGTGACGGCGGCTCCAGTTCGTCGTCGGACAGCGGCTCAGCCTCGTCTTCTTCGTCTTCCCAGCTGTAGCGCTGGCGCGGCGGCAGTGGGTCGGCGTTGCGGAACAGCAGCGCGGCGATGATGCCGGCGAAGGCGCCGCCCATGTGCGACTGCCAGGACACACCATCGGCGTGCGGCAGGATGGTCATCAGCATGCCGCCGTAGAACAGCATGCCGATCAGACCGGTGGCGATCGCCGCACGGTCGCGGCGCAGCAGGCCGAGGCTGGCCAGCAGGAACATCAGGCCGTGGGTCACGCCACTGGCGCCCAGGTGCACGCTGCCCGGATTGCCCAGCATCCATGCGCCGAGGCCCGAACCCAGCCACAGCAGGGGCAGCGCGCGTACGGTGGCCTTCGGATACACGCTGCCGGCGAGGGTGCCGAGGATCAGGATCGCGATGCTGTTGGCGGCGATGTGCTCGACCGAGGCATGCAGCATCGGGCCGCCGATCAGGCCGAGCAGGCCCTTGGCTTCCAGCGGTGCGACCGCCCACGGTCGCCAGTCGAACGTGCCCTGCAGGGCGAACACGGCCACCAGCACCAGCACGGCGGCCAGGCTGACATTGAACGCCCGCAGGATGCGCGAGCGATCATTGCGGGGAGCCGGCACGTCGTCGGCGGGCAGGGGCGCGTTGTTGTCCATACCTCAGCAATGGCGGTGACTGGCGCGAAACCAAGGCCACCGTAACGGGAGAGTGGAGGCGGCCGGCGGGACAATCCCACCGGCCGCACCGTTCAACGGGTCAGGCTCAGGCCTGGCCTTCGCCTTCCTTCGGCGGGTACTTCAGGCTCAGCACCACGGTGGCGGCGATGATCACCGCGACCACGCCCAGCGAGACCGGGGTCGGGATCTTGAACAGATCGATGATCATCATCTTGATGCCGATGAAGCCCAGTACCAGCGCCAGGCCGTACGGCAGCAGGTGGAAGCGGTCGGCCATGCCGGCCAGCAGGAAGAACATCGCGCGCAGGCCCAGCACCGCGAACACGTTGGAGGTGAGCACGATGAACGGGTCGGTGGTGATCGCGAAGATTGCCGGGATGCTGTCCACGGCGAAGATCACGTCGGTGACCGCAATCAGGATCAGCACCGCGAACAGCGGGGTGAACCAGCGCACGCCATCACGCTTCACGCTCAGCGCGTTGCCGGCGTAGTCCGGCAGCAGGCGCAGGTGCTTGCGCATCCAGCGCAGGGCCGGATTGGTCTCCAGGTCCGGCTCCTGGCCGGCGGCGAACCACATCTTCCAGCCGGTGAACAGCAGGAAGGCACCGAACACGTAGAGCAGCCAATGGAACTGGCTGATCAGCGCGCTACCAGCGAAGATCATGATCGTACGCAGCACGATCGCACCCAGGATGCCGATGATCAGCACCTTCTGGCGCTGCTCTTCCGGCACCGCGAAGTAGCTCATGATCATCAGGAAGACAAAGATGTTGTCGACCGCCAGCGCCTTCTCGACCAGGTAGCCGGTCAGGAACTCGAGGCCGACCTTGTTGGCCACGACCTGGCCGGCGGTCTCATTCAGGTAGTACCAGAGGCCGGCGTTGAACAGCAGGGCCAGCGCGACCCAGCCGATGGACCACCACAGGGCCTCCTTGAAGGTGACCTTGTGCGGTCCACCATGGCGCATCAACACGAGGTCGACCAGCAGGGCGATGACCACCACCGCTGCGAAGCCGCCCCACAACCACACGTTACCGATCGTCTGCATTGGGAATGTCCGTTGGAAAGATGAATGCCAGGCCGGACGGCGAGGATCTGCAACGGAGGATCGGGAGGGGATCCAGGGACAGAGCTTCGCCAGTACGGCGAAGGTCTCGCTCGCAGTTCCAGTCGGCTGGAACTGCCGTTGCACCGGAGCCTGCGGGCTCGAAATGACGGCGACAACGTCTGGGAGCTACTCCCCTTCTGGCGCCGATTCTGCCGTCTGGCCCCCGCCGCCGTCAAATGCCGGTTTGCCGGGGTCAGAGCCCCTGCGGGGATCCGACCCCGGCGCCCGGTTTACAATGGGTGGATGAATACCCCCCTTCCGATTGTCCGCCTCAAGAATGCGTGGCGCTCCAGCCACCCGTGGATCTTCCAGAAACTGGTCGAGAAGCCGACCGTCCGGCCCAAGCCCGGTTCCATCGTCGACGTGGTCGGCATCGATGGCGAGTTCATTGGCCGCGGGTTCTACAACGGGCACTCGCGCATTGCCGTGCGCATCCTTGAAACCGACCAGAACGTACCGGTGGATGCCGGCTGGTTCTCGCGCAAGATCGCCCAGGCAGTGTCGCTGCGCCGTGAGGTGCTCAAGCTCGACGCGGTGTCCGACGCCTGGCGTGTCGTGCACAGCGAAGGTGACGGCCTGTCCGGCCTGGTGGTGGACCGCTACGGCGACCTGGTGGTGGTCGAGTTCTTCGCCGCCGGCATGTTCCGCCACCGCGAATGGATCTACGATGCGCTGCGCGAGCAGTTCCCCGGCTGCCGCTTCCACAGCTTCGCCGACGAGCACGTGCAGAAGCAGGAAAGCTTCGACTTCCACGGCAACACCACCACCGAAGCGTCGGTGATCACCGAGTACGGCATCAAGTTCCGCGCCGACCCGGCCGGTGCGCACAAGACCGGTTTCTTCGCCGACCAGCGCGAGAACCGCGAGTGGCTGAGCCAGCAGGTGGAAGGCAAGAGCGTGCTCGACCTGTGCTGCAACACCGGCGGTTTTGCCGTGTACGCGGCGGCGCGTGGTGCTTCGGAAGTGATCGGCATCGACATCGACGAAGACGTGATCCAGATCGCCAAGGGCAATTCGCGCCTGAACAACGTGCGCCCGAAGTTCATCCAGTCCGACATCTTCCCGTGGCTGCGCGACGCCGCCAACCGCGGTGAGCAGTACGACGTGGTGATCCTGGACCCGGCGAAGATGACCCGCGACCGCGACCAGGTCATCACCGCACTGAAGAAGTACCTGGACATGAACAAGCTGGCGCTGGGCGTGGTCAAGCCGGGCGGCCTGTTCGCCACCTTCTCCTGCACCGGCCTGGTGGCCGAGGACCAGTTCCTCGACATGCTGCGCCGGGCGGCGTACTTCTCCGGCCGCACGATCCAGATCCTGAAGGTGGCCGGCGCTGGTCCGGACCATCCGTTCATGGCCCACGTGCAGGAATCGCGTTACCTGAAGGCCGTGTTCTGCCGCGTGGTGGATTGACGGTCGGCTTCTGCGTTCGCCGGGCATGAATCATGTCCACTGCCCGGCGGTCAGCTTTCCGCGCACTGCGATGCGTTCGTGAAAACGGCGCCCCGATGTTCAGGTGGCGCGGCGCAGCTCTACAAAACGGCCGGCCACGGCGCTATGGTCGGGCTCTTCCCCATGCCGGTGAGAGCCCATGCCTTCGTTGCGCCACCTGTCCGTCGTGCTCGCCCTGGCGCTGTGCGCGCCGCTGTCGGCCCACGCCATCGAGTTCAGCGCGCAGGAGCTGGCCCGTGCCAAGGCGTTGCAGCAGCGCCTGGTCACGCTCGACAGCCACCTCGATACACCGGCCAATTTCGGCCGAGCCGGTTTTGACATCGAGCAGCGCCACGACCGCAACGCCCTTTCGCAGGTGGATTACCCACGCATGGTCGAAGGCGCGCTGGATGGCGGCTTCTGGGCGATCTACACCGATCAGGGCGACCGCAGCGCCGCCGCGCATCTTGCCGAGCGTGACCACGGGCTGCAGCGATTGATGCAGATCCGCGAGATGCTGGCGGCCAATCCCGAGCGCTTCGCGCTGGCACTGACCGCCGATGACGCAGCGCGGATCAAGGCTGCCGGCAAGCGCGTGGTCTACATCAGCATGGAAAACGCCAGCCCGCTGGTGGCCGACCCCAGCCTGCTGTCGTTCTATCACCGCGCCGGCCTGCGCCTGCTCAGCACCGTGCACTTCGCCAACAACGAGTTCGCCGATTCGGCCACCGATCCCAAGGGCGCGGAATGGAAAGGACTTAGCCCGGCCGGCAAGGAGCTGGTGCGGGAGGCGGTGAAGCTGGGCATCGTGATCGACCAGTCGCACGCCTCGGACGCGGTGTTCGACGACCTGCTGGCAATGATGCCGGTGCCGTTCGTGCTGTCGCACAGCTCGGCCAAGGCGGTCTATGACCATCCGCGCAATCTCGACGATGCGCGCCTGCGCAAACTGGCCAAGGCCGGCGGCGTGATCCAGGTGAACGCCTATGGCGGCTACCTGATCGACACCGCAAAGACGCCCGAGCGCAAGCAGGCCGAGGAAGCGCTGAGCAAGCAGCTGGGCGGCTGGGAAGGCATGGGCATCGAACAGGGCGTTGCGCTGCTGAAGGCCGAACAGGGGCTGGACCATGAGCACCCGGTGCGCCACGCCAGCCTGGACGACTTCTTCGCCCACTTCGAGCACATCCTCTCGGTGGTCGGGCCCGAGCACGTGGGCATCGGCCTGGACTGGGATGGTGGTGGCGGACTGAGTGACCTGCCCGATGTCAGCCAGCTGCCGAAGATCACCGCGTGGCTGCTGCGCAAGGGCTATACCGAGAAGCAGATTGCCGGCATCTGGGGCGGCAACCTGCTGCGGGTGATGCGCCAGGCGCAGGATTACGCTGCAAAGCAGGGCGGTTGAAGCGCCCTGCGGTAGTGCCGGCCGCTGGCCGGCATTGCTCGTATCAACAGGATGCGAGGTGCCGGCCAGCGGCCGGCACTACCGGCGAGCCGGTTACTTCGCGATCAGTGCGTGGCGGCGGCTGTACAGGAAGTACAACACCAGGCCGACCACGTTCCACAGCAGGAAGTACAGCTGAGTGGTGTGCGGCAGGCTGATGAACAGGTAGATGCAGCCCAGTGCGGCCAGCGGGCCGACCACGAAAGCCACCGGCGTGCGGAAGGTGCGCTCGCGGTTCGGCTCGCGCAGGCGCAGCACCACCAGGCAGACACCCACTGCGGTGAACGCGGCCAGGGTGCCGGCATTGGCCAGCGCCGCGATCTCATCCAGGCGCGCCACGCCGGCCAGCGCCGACACCACCACCGCAGTGAACAACGTGGTCGCCACCGGCGTGCCGGTACGTGCGTTGACCTTGGACAGGCCACGCGGCAGCAGGCCATCGCGGCTCATCACAAAGAAGATGCGGCTCTGGCCGTACAGGAAGGCCAGCAGCACGGTCGGCAGGGCGATGATCGCGATCACGCCGATCACCATTGCCGCGGTCGGATGACCCAGCTGGCGCATGATCAGCGCCAGCGGCTCGGCGCTGTGGCCGAACACCGCGTAGCTCATCGCACCAACTGCCGCCAGCGCCACCAGCACGTAGACGATGGTGCAGCCGATCATCGAACCGATGATGCCGATCGACAGGTCGCGGCCCGGGTTCTTGGTCTCCTCGGCGGCGGTGGAGATTGCATCGAAGCCGTAGAAGGCGAAGAAGATGATGGCTGCCGCCGCCATCACGCCGTGCTCGACGCCATCGGGGCCCATCGACTTGGCAAAGCCGTACGGCATGAACGGCTGCAGGTTGGCGCTGTCGAAGGCGGGCAGGGCCACGGCGACGAAGATCGCCAGCGCGATCAGCTTGAACACCACCAGGATGGCATTGAGGGTGGCGCTCTCCTTGGTGCCGGCCATCAGCATGCCGGCCACCAGCCAGGTGATGATGATCGCCGGCAGGTTGATCATTCCGCCTTCCACATGCGGGCCGGCTGCCAGCCAGGCCGGCAGGTGTACGTTCCAGCCGAACTGGGTGTGGACCCATTCGAGGAAGCCGACGAAGTAGCCGGACCAGCCCACCGCCACCGTACTCACCACCAGCGAGTACTCCAGGATCAGGCTCCAGCCCACCACCCAGGCAAACACCTCACCCAGCGCGCTGTAGCTGTAGGTGTAGGCACTGCCGGCGGCCGGCATCATCGTCGACAGCTCGGCGTAGGACAGCGCCGCACAGGCACAGACCGCACCGGCGATAGCGAAGGAGATCAGCACCGCCGGGCCGGCCAGGTTGGCACCGACGCCGATCAGCGTGTAGATGCCGGTACCGACGATGGCACCGATGCCCAGCGCGATCAGGTGCGGCCAGCTGAGCGTCGGGATCAGACGCCTGCCGGCTTCGTGGACGGTGACGGAATCTAGGGACTTGCGCCGGAACAGGGACATGCAGGCCTCGGAAGGGGTGACTGGAAACGACAAGTTCCCGAGTGTGACCGAACGCAGCGCAGCATTACCACTGACGGGGGTCATACCCGGGTTGGATGCGTCACTGATGGAGACTGAACGCCGTCAATGATGACGAAATCAGCACAATCTGAGCAACAAATCGAACTCGTCCTACGATCGTCCAGCTGGCAGGGCAAACCGAGGGTCAGGGTGATCGCGGCCAATGGCAGCCATCCTCCTGCCAAGCTTCGGGGTCGTCGTGGAAGGTTGTGCTGTGGCCGTCGCGGGCGCGTTCGTAACGCAGATCCAGCACCAGCGCGCCCTGGGTGCTCAACAGGTAGCGGCCGTTGAGGCGGCCATCGATGCGCTCTTCCCAGACGCTGTCAAACTGGTACGGACGATCTTCGGCCAGCACCGTGGTTTGCATCGAGATCCGGCGCAGGGGCAGGCGCTTGCGCTGGCCGGCGTAGCGCACGTCGGACTGTCCGTCCTCCAGCCAGCGCCATTCCAGGTGGATGCTGCCGTTGCGACCGCCGGTCAGGCAGCGATGGTCCTGTACGGTGGCGCCAGAGGCGGTGCCGGCGAACAGCAGGGCCAGGCCGAGCAGCGGCAGCCGCCCGTTCATCCGTTCAGCCCCAACCGGATGCCAAACCCCACCAGGAACAGGCCGGCCACGCGGCGCAGCGCGTCGCTGATCCGCGGGTGCTGGATCAGCCGGCGACGGGCCAGGTTGCCCACGCCGATCAGCATCGAGCAGTAGGCGATGCTGACCACCAGGATGATGCCGGCCAGTGCCGCGAAGGTGGCGATGCCCTGGTGTGCCTTGGGATCGATGAACAACGGCAGGAAGGCCATGTAGAACAGGATTGCCTTCGGGTTGAGCAGGCTGACCAGGATCGCCTGCTGGAAGTAGCGGCCCGGCTGCATGCGGATCGGGCCGGCATCACCGCCCTCGTGTTTCGGTGTGCGCAGCAGGCCGATGCCGACCCACACCAGGTAGGCCGCACCCAGGTACTGCACGGCGTGGAACACCAGCGGGTTTGCCTTGAGCAGCGCGGCCACGCCGGCCAGCGCGAGCCACATCAGGATCTGGTCGCCGACCAGCAGGCCGGCCAGTGCGGTGTAACCGCCGCGCACGCCACCACGGCCGGTGGCGGTCAGCAGGGTGAAGGTACCGGGGCCGGGCAGGGCGAGAAACACCAGCACGGCGACCAGAAACGTCCACAGGTCCTGGATGCCCATCCACGGCATGGCGGCGTTCTCTCTTACGGGGGGCCGCCATTGTCGGCCAGCGCCGGGACTGGCGACAGGGGGCCGGCAGGACCCTCGGGCATGCCAGACAGCAGAGGTTGCAGGTGCTGGCGCAGCTGCGCGTGCAGCTGCCGCACCGCCGGCGAGAACTGCTTGCGGTGCGGGCAGACCAGCTGCAACGGTATGTGGCTGCCGATGCCGTCGAGCAGCAGCTGCAGGCGCCCTGCGAGCACATCCTCGCGCAGGTCCAGCCAGGATTTGTAGGTGATGCCTTCGCCGGCCACCGCCCAGCGTCGCACCACATCGGCGTCATCGCAGACCAGCGGGCCGCGCACCGGAATCACGCTGCGGCGCCCGTCGACCTCGAACGACCAGCGATCATAGGCGCGGCCACTGAGCTGGTAGACCAGGCAATCATGCTCGCGCAGATCTTCCAGGCGGGTGGGCGTGCCGCGCCGCTGCAGATAGTCGGGTGACGCCGCGAGTACGCGCCGATTGCCTTCCAGCAGGGGCAGGGCGACGTAGTTGGCGTCGTCGAAGTGGCCGATGCGGATGGCCACGTCGACCGGGTCGCGGAACACGTCGGCCACTTCGTCGGACAGGCGCAGGTGCAGGCGCAGCCGGGGGTGCGCGGCGCGAAAGGCGCTCAGCCAGGGCAGCAGCAGATTTCGACCGAAGTCCGACGGCGCCGACAGCTGCAGGGTGCCGTGCAGTTCGGTGTCTTCGCCCTGCACGCGCGCCTGGCCCTCGCGCAGGGTGGCCAGCACCTCCTGCGCATACGGCAGGTACAGCGCCCCCTCGCCGGTCAGGCGCAGGCTGCGCGTGGTGCGCACGAACAGGCGCAGGTCCAGCTCGCGTTCCAGCCGCGCCACCGCCGCAGCAACCTGCCCCGGCAGCAGGTCGGCTTCGCGGGCCGCCTGCGAGAAGCTGCCCAGTGCGGCAGTACGGATGAACAGCTGCAGATCGTCGAAGCGGATCATCTTCATCGCCAGAGTGAAAGTGCTGCCCGATTCTGCGCCTTTCCGAGGGACCGCGTGCGGCGCAACCTGTCGCCTCCTTCCCCACTGGACCGCTGCCATGCGCGCCATTGCCTACACCCAAGCCGGCCTGCCGATCGATGATGCCCAGGCGCTGATCGATATTGAACTGGAACTGCCGCAGCCCGGCCCGCGTGACCTGCGGGTGGCGGTACGCGCGGTGGCGGTGAACCCGGTCGACACCAAGGTCCGCCGCGGCGTGGCCACCGATGGCCCGCGCGTGCTGGGCTGGGATGCGGTCGGCATTGTTGATGCGGTGGGCAGCGAGGTGACCCTGTTCCAGCCCGGCGACGCGGTCTACTACGCCGGCGTCATCGACCGCCCGGGCAGCAATGCGCAGTACCAGCTGGTGGATGAGCGCAGCGTTGGGCGCAAGCCGGCCAGTCTCGACGATGCCGCCGCCGCAGCGTTGCCACTGACTGCAATCACCGCCTGGGAGCTGCTGTTCGACCGCCTGCGCATCCCGGAGGGTGGTGGCGAAGGCCAGACCCTGCTGGTGATCGGTGCTGCTGGTGGTGTCGGTTCGATCCTGGTGCAGCTGGCGCGGAAGCTGACCAGGCTGACCGTGATCGGCACCGCCTCGCGCCCGGATACCCAGGACTGGGCGTACGCAATGGGGGCACACCACGTGATCGACCACAGCCTGCCGCTGGCCGAGGGACTGGCGCGGCTCGGCATCAGCGAGGTGCAGCATGTCGCCAGCCTGACCCACTCCGACCAGTACTACGCGCAGATCGTGGAACTGCTGGCACCGCAGGGCCAACTGGGGCTGATCGATGACCCGGGCCAGGTGGACGTGATGGCGCTCAAGCGCAAGGCACTGTCACTGCATTGGGAGTCGATGTTCACCCGGCCGCTGTACCGCACCGCCGACATGCAGCGCCAGCACGACCTGTTGAACCGTGTGGCCGAGCTGATCGACACGGGCGTGCTGCACACCACCCTGGGCGAGCACTTCGGGCGCATCGACGCGGCCAACATGCGGCGCGCCCACGCGCTGCTGGAAAGCCAGCGCGCCAAGGGCAAGATCGTGCTGGAAGGCTGGTAACACCGGCGGTTCCCGCGCGCCCTTGGGGTCAGATCCCTTTCCCCCCAGGGAAAGGGATCTGACCCCTGCCTCAGGCCACGCTGTTGTCGACGTGGGTGGCGAAACCGGGCTGCTCGCGCAGCCGTTCGAACCACGCCGAGAGGTGTGGCAGCACGGGCTTGTTGCCGGGTGTGCTGCGCCAGCGCTGGGCCGACAGCCCGAGCACGATGTCGGCCAGGGTGAAGGCGTTGCCCGTCACGTGGCAGTGGCCACCGGCCAATTGTGTGTCGAGTACGCCCATCAAGTGGTTCCATTGCGCCAGGCTGGCCTCGGCGCGGGCATCGTCCGGGTAGTCCGGGTGCCGCCGCACGCGCGCCATGAACACGTGCCGCCAGGCGCTGTTGAGGTCGCTGGCCTGCCAGTCCATCCACTGCTCGACCCGGGCGCGATCCTGCGCCGTACCGGGCAGCAGGTCATCACGGCCAGCACGTACGGCCAGGTAGCGGCAGATGCTGTTCGATTCCCACAGCACGAAGCCGCCATCGCGCAGGACCGGCACCTGCCGGTTCGGATTCAACGTGGCCAGCAGGTCCGCCGGTGGTTCTGGCTCGTGTTGGAGTGGCAGGTCGAGGCCGGCGCACAGCCACAGCACCTTGCGCACGTTGATGGAGGTCGGCTTTCCGTACAGAGCGAGCATGGTCCTGACGCAGCAGCTGAGACTCGGCCAGCCTACACTTGCCCCATGCAAACCGAATACCTGCTCATTGCCGGCCTTCTATTGGCCGTGCTCATCCTGCAGCTGGTCGCCCTGCTGCGCCGCCCGCCGCATGACCGCCTGGAACAGGCCGTGCGCGAGGAGGCGCGCGCCGGGCGCAGCGAACTGCGCGAACAGCTCGATGGCTTCGCCCGCGCGCTGACCGATCTGTCCACCCGCACCGATCAGCGCCTGGACCTGCTGCGCGAAGCGCTGGGCGAAGATGCCCGCAAAGCGCGCGCTGAAGTAGCCGACAGCCAGCAGCGCGGCGCAGCATTGATGGGGCAGCGGCTGCAGGAACTGCGCGGCCAGCTGGAGACCTTCGGCCAGCAGCAGGAGGCACGCATCCATGCGTTTGGCCAGCAGCTGCAGGAGCTCACTGCGCGCACCGATACCCAGCTCGGGGCGCTGCGCCAGACCCTGGTGGACGATGCACGCAAGGGCCGCGAGGAGGGCGCGCTGTCGCAGCAGCGCCTGACCGACAGTCTGGGCCTGCGCCTGCAGGAACTGACACAGCGCAACGAGCAGCGCATCGCCGAGATGCGTGCCACGCTGGAGGAACAGCTGCGCGCGCTGCAGAACGACAACGCGCAGAAGCTGGAGCAGATGCGCCACACCGTGGACGAGAAGCTGCAGTCGACGCTGGAAACGCGACTGGGCAATTCCTTCAAGCTCGTCTCCGAGCGCCTGGAACAGGTGCAGCGTGGCCTCGGCGAGATGCAGCAGCTGGCCACCGGCGTGGGCGACCTCAAGCGCGTGCTGACCAACGTCAAGAACCGCGGCAGCTGGGGCGAAGTGCAGCTGGAGAACATCCTCGAGCAGACACTCACCCAGGAGCAGTACGCGCGTGCGGTGAGGGTGCGCCCGGATAGTGGCGAGATGGTCGATATCGCCGTGCGCCTGCCGGGCCGCAGCAGCGACGACACGCCGGTGTGGCTGCCGATCGACTCCAAGTTCCCGCGCGAGGACTACGAGCGCCTGCTGGACGCACAGGAACAGGGCGATGCCGAAGGCGTGCGCCTGCAGGGCATCCAGCTGGAGCGCGCGGTGCGCGTGCAGGCCAAGTCGATCTGCGACAAGTACATCGTGCCGCCGCACACCACGGACTTCGCGGTGATGTTCCTGCCCACCGAAGGCCTGTATGCCGAGGTGATCCGGCGCCCGGGCCTGGTTGACCTGCTGCAGCGCGAGCACCGTGTGGTGGTGGCCGGACCGACCACGGTCACTGCGTTGCTCAACAGCCTGCAGATGGGCTTTCGCACGCTGGCCATTGAAAAGCGATCCAGCGAAGTGTGGAGCCTGCTGGGTGCGGTCAAGAGCGAGTTCGGGAAGTTCGCCGGCATCCTGGAAAAGGCCGAGAAGCAGATCACTACCGTTGGCCGCAGCATCGGCGAGGCCAGCCGCAAGACCCGCACGATCGAACGCCGCCTGCGTGGCGTGGAGTCGCTGGCGTCCGAACAGGCGCAGTCGCTGCTCGGCGACCTGGCCGAGGGTGATGCGGTGGCCGAGGAGGAAGGCAGTGACGGCGAGGGCGACGAGGCCTGAGCCACGCTGGCACGCCGCCTGCATCGCCGATGGGTATGCTGGCGGCCTGTCCGCTTCAACCAGGTACCGCCATGCGCCTGCCCCGCTTCACCAGCTTTGTCCTGACCGCGCTGCTCGCCGCCTGCGGCAGCGCGCCAACGACCGTGGGCACGACCACGCAGGCCGCCTCCAGCACCCCCGAAGCGGTCGAGGCCTACCGCGAAGCACGCGACGTCGACTGCCAGGCCGCCGGTGGCACCCTGCAGCGGCTCGGCCGGCTGCAGCGCGAGCAATGCGTGATTCCCTATGCCGACGCCGGCAAGGCCTGCAGCCGCAAAAGCGACTGCACGGGCCAGTGCCTGGCCGCAGGCGAGGCAGTGGCCGGTGATGCGGCGTCCGGTACCTGCCAGCGTGATGCCAGCCAGAACTTCGGTTGCCGCCAGCGTATCGAGGACGGCAAGGCGCAGGGTACGATCTGCGTGGACTGATCCTCGCGCCGGCCGCTGGCCGGCAGCCTCATGAACCCGTGCGAACGGTCGCACGATTGCCGGCCAGCGGCCGGCACTACCGGCATCGCGCGGCGCTATGCTGGTCGGCCATTCCCGCCGTAGCCGGAGCCCCGCGTGAGCACCCCGATCCAGGACATTCCCCTCACCACCATCGACGGCCAGCCGTCCTCGCTTGCCGACTACCAGGGCAAGGTGCTGCTGCTGGTCAACGTCGCCTCCAAGTGCGGCCTGACCCCGCAGTACGAAGGCCTGCAGGCGCTGTATGCGGAAAAGCATGCGCAGGGCCTGGAAGTGCTGGGCTTCCCCGCCAACAACTTCCTTGGCCAGGAGCCGGGCAGCGAGGCCGAGATCCAGCAGTTCTGCCAGCTCACCTACGATGTCAGTTTCCCGATGTTCTCCAAGATCAGCGTGGCCGGTGATGACACCCACCCGCTGTACCAGCAGCTGACCGCCGCCCAGCCGCAGTCGATCGGCGAAGGCCCGCTGCGCGAGCGCCTGGCCAGCAAGGAGATCCCGATCCATCCGGCACCGGCGGTGCTGTGGAACTTCGAGAAGTTCCTGGTCGGCCGTGATGGCAAGGTGATTGCACGCTTTGCCCCGGACGTGGCGGCCGATGACGTGCGCCTGCGCGACGCCATCGAGGCCGCGCTGGTGGCCTGAGCAAAGCGTGCCAATCCGGGTTGGCACCTGCCGGAAAAGAAAACCCCGCCGAGGCGGGGTTTTTTCATGCACGGGTTGCAGCGATCAGTTGCTCCAGTTCGGCATCGGCATCGCATCCACGGGGATCGGCGAATTGGCATCGTCATGGCCGCGGTCGCGCTTGCTGCGCAGGTCGTTCTCGATCTGGTAGTTGCGGCGCTGCATCCACGCATCGCGCACCAGCGAGTACTCGTCCACGGCGGTGTCGCGCAGATCGTCGATCGCCAGCAGCTGCGCGCGGGTGTCGACCAGCTGCAGGCCCTGCAGGCCGATGCGGACCTTGTCTTCCTCGATGCGGCGGATCGGCGACAACGGGATGTCACCGGCCAGGCCGAACACATCGCGCACGGTACGCGGGCCGAAGAACGGCAGTTCCACGTAGCGCGAACGACGCCAGCCCCAGGCACCCAGGGTCTGGCCGAAATCTTCATTGCGACGCGGCACCATTGCCTTGCTGGCCGGATCGAACAGGCCACCGAGGCCCAGCGTGCTGTTCATCAGGAAGCGGCCGAGGCTGTCCCACGCATCTGCACCGCGGCCCTGCAGCAGCTGGTTGGTGATGGTCACCGGTGCGCGCAGATTGCTGAAGAAGTTGCTGATGCCGGTACGCGCGAAGCGTGGCACCACGTGGGTGTAGGCCGTGGCCAGCGGGCGGGCGATGCCACGGTCGACCGCGTTGTTGAACTTGTGCACCTTGCGGTTGAACGGTTCCCACGGGTCATAGGCGGCCGCACTGCCGGTGTTGCTGGCACCACCGTACAGGGCATCGAAATCATCATCACCGCCCGGTGCAGTGGCTGCGGCGGTCTTGGCCGCATCGGCATCGGCACTGGTTGCGGGCGGGGTCGGCGCCGCAGCGGTGGCGATCGGCGGGTTGTCCACCGGGGCCACCTCGGTCACGCCGGTGTCGGCGGGCGTCGCTTCGGCGGGAGCGCCGGCCGGGACCACGGTGCTGGCGACCGGTGCGTCGCTGCGCGCGGGCTTGCCGGCACAGGCGGTCAGGGCGGTGGCCAGGAGGATCAGGGGGAAAGTGCGTACGACGTTCATGTCAGCTCGCAGCAGAAGTAGCGTTGAAGTCCAGGTCGGGCGACAGCCGGTAGGCCGCGCTCAGCTCGTTGAAGCCGGCCGGCGCGCCGGAAATGGCCAGCGCATGGCCCGCCTTGCGTGCCCGGGAGGCCAGTTCGGCCAGCAGGGCCAGGCCGGCGCTGTCCACGCGCTCGACCTCGCCCAGCTCCAGCCGCGCCAGCTTGGCTGGCAGGGCCTGCAGTTGCGGCCACAGCGCGATCACCGCGGCACGGTCGAGCACCCCGCGCAGGCGCAGGGTGTCGCCTTCCAGCAGCGCCAGTGCGTTACTTGCCATTGCCCGCCGGCCCGGCCTGCATGCTGCCGCTGTGCAGCTCGCTGGCCACCTGCTTGATGCCCTTCTGGCGCAAGGGCGTATCGAACTGGTTGCGGAAGGTCTGCACGTAGGAAATGCCTTCGATGTTGACGTCGAAGATCTTCCACTGGCCGTTCACGTTGCGCATCCAGTACTCGACCGGGGTCGGTTCGTTGCCGGCGCGCACCAGTTCGGTGCTGACGCGCACGCCACGGTTGCCCGGCAGCGGGCTTTCACCCTTCAGGCGGAAGCTCGGCTTGCCCTGGATGTTGAGCAGGGTCGAACCGTAGCGCTGCATCAGGCTGTCGGCCATCGCATCGGCGAACAGCTTGATGTCGGCGTCGGAGGCGCCGCGGGCGTGCGGGCCCAGCACCAGGCGTGCCGCATAGTCGCGGTCAAAGGTGCGGTTCAGTTCGCTGTCGATGTAGCTGCGCAGGCTGGCCGGGTTGCTGCTGAACTCGCTGCGGCGCTGCTGCAGCGTGGTGAGAATGCGCGTGCTGGCATCGATCACCACCTTGCCGGCCTGGCCCTGCGCTGCGGCAGCGGCGGGGGCGCCCGCCTGGGCCTGGGCAAGGAACGGAGTGGCCATCAGCAGCGCCGAGGCGAGCAGGGCGGGGATCAGTTTCATTTTCATGGTTGCGGTTCCGTTGCAGGCGCCTGCGCGCCATCGTTGGGCTTCTGAGCAGCGCCGCCACCGGCGCCGCCACTGAACATGTACTTGCCGACCAGCTGGATCAGGTCCACCGCCGGCTGGGTGAAGACGATCTCGTCACCGGCCTTCAGCACGTCCGGGTCGCCGCCCGGCTGCAGACCGATATAGCTCTCGCCGAGCAAACCACTGGTGAAGATGCCCGCCGAGGTGTCCGCCGGCAGGTCCTTGACCTTGCTGTCCATGCGCAGGGTCACAATGGATTCGAACTTCACCGGATCCAGGTCGATCGAGGCGACCTGGCCGACGGTGACGCCGCCGATCTTCACCGGCGCCTGCTTGCGCAGCTGGCCGACCTGGGAGAAGCGCGCCTTCAGCTCGTAGCCCTGGCTGCCCCAGCTCCAGCGCTGGTTGGTCGAGGCCACGGCCAGCACCATCAGCGAGGCCAGGGCCAGCAGCAGGAATGCGCCGACAGAGAATTCGAGTCTGGGACCGCGGATGGCCATGTGGATTACCTGATCGAGTCGTGGTGGCCGCGCGCGCCTGCGCACCGCCGGTGGAGGGGTTAGGTGAACAACATTGCCGACAGCACGAAGTTGAACATCAGCACCAGCAGCGAGGCATTGACCACCGCACGGGTGGTCGCCACCGAGGTGCCCTCGATGGTCGGCTCGGCGTGGAAACCAACATAGGCGGCGACCAGCGCTGCGGTGCCGCCGAAGATCGCCGACTTCAGCATCGCCACGCCGAAGTCATCCCAGAAATCGACGCTGTTGCGCAGTGCCGACCAGAACACGCCATTGTCCAGGCCCAGCACATGCACCGCTTCGAAGTAGCTGGCGCTGATCGCCAGCGAGCAGAAGATGCCGGTCAGCAGCGGCACGGTCAGCACCGCCGCCCAGAAGCGCGGCGCGACGGCCTTGGCCACCGGGTCGATCGCCATCAGCTCCAGTGCCTTGATCTGGTCGGTGGCGCGCATCAGGCCAAGTTCGGCGGCGATCGAGCTGCCGGCGCGGCCGATGAACAGCAGCGCGGTCAGCACCGGCGCCAGTTCGCGGTACAGCGACAGGCCGAGCAGGGTCGACAGCGCGTCGGCCGCTCCGAAGGTGGTCAGCGTGCGGTAGCCTTGCAGGGTCAGCACCAGGCCGACGAAGGCACCACCGACGGCGATGATCGGCAGCGAGCGCGCGCCGATCTTGTAGATCTCGCGGGTCAGCTCGGCCAGGAAATCACGGGTCGGCAGCGAACCACGCAGCACGGTCAGCGAGAACAGGCCGGCGCGACCCAGCGAGCGGGTGGCTTGGACGAACGGCATCAGGCGACCCTCGCGCGCGGCGCGGCATCGAACGGAATGGGGCCATCGGGCTGGCCGTGCAGGAACTGCCGCAGCAACGGGTCCTGGCTGGACTGCAGCGCCTCGGGCGTGCCCTGGAACACGATGCCGCCATTGGCGATGGCGATCACCTGGTCGCAGATCGGCAGGGTCTCGTGCACGTGGTGGCTGACAATGATGCTGGTCAGGCCCAGGCTGTGGTTGAGGCGCTGGATCAGGCTCATGATCACGCCGGAGGCGATCGGGTCCAGCCCGGTCAGCGGCTCGTCGTAGATCATCAGCGGCGGGTCCAGCGCCAGCGCACGGGCCAGCGCGACGCGGCGCGCCATGCCACCGGACAGTTCGCGCGGCCAGGCATCGGCAGCGGCCAGCAGGCCCACCGCATGCAGCTTCATTTGCACAAGACGGCGCAGCACGGCGGTCGGCAGGCGGGTATGCGTGCGCAGCGGCAGCGCGACGTTTTCGGCCACAGTGAGGTCGGTCAGCAGGCCATTGCCCTGCAGCAGCACCCCCACACTCTTGCGCATTTCCAGCAGCGCGCCGTTGTCCTGCGGAATCGGCTTGCCGAACAGGGTGACCTCGCCAGCCACCGGGCGCAGTTCGCCGGTCAGTGCCGCCAGCAGGGTCGACTTGCCACTGCCGGACGGGCCCAGCACGGCCGTGATGCTGCCCTTGGGCACCTGCAGCGACACGTCGCGCAGGATCGTGCGCCCGCTCCGGTCGATGCGGACGTTGGATAACTGCACCAGACTGGAGGTGGAAGCCGACATGGGCACCGTTAACGTTTTTTAGACATCGAAGGATCGGGCCCGTCGGCTGAACATAAGCAGACTGGACGGTCCAGTATTGTGGCACGGCACGACCCTTGCCAGGCCGGGACAATCGGCCGGCAGCGCGGAACAATCCGTACCGGCGACGGGCCGGCCATTGAATACTGCCTGCCGTGCTGCACACTGTGCATGATGAGTGACCCGGGCAGCGATTTCCGCCTCTACCATTCCAACTCCCTGGACGTGCTGGCTGCGCTGCTGGCGCGCAACGTGCGTGTGCCGGTTCCAGGCCAGCCGTTGCTCGCGCCGGAGGTGGTGCTGATCCCGCAGGTGGCGATGCGGCGTTGGCTGCAAGCGACACTCGCTGCCGAATATGGCGTGGCCGCCAACCTCGAGTTCCTGACCCCGGGCGAATTCGTTGCCCGTGCACTCAATGCCAATGTGCCGGGCGAACGCGACGACCTGGACGCCGCGGGCCTGCACTGGAAGCTGTACCAGGCACTGCGCGACCCGGCGCTGCTGGCGCAGCCACCGATGCGCGCGCTGCAGTCCTATCTTGCCGGCGGCGACGCCCTGAAGCCGTGGGCACTGGCCGGTGAACTGGCGTCGGTGTTCGAGAAGTACCAGGCCTGGCGCCGCGACTGGTTGCTGCGCTGGGAGGCCGGCGCCGACCCGGCCGACCCGCAGGCGATCCTCTGGCGCACCATCGCCCATGGCCGCGACTACCGCGCGCGCCGCATCCAGGCGTACCTGGATCGCTTCGAGGGCGCCGGCCAGCCGCTGCCACAGGGCCTGCCACCGCGCATGTCCGCGTTCGCGACGCTCAACATCTCCCCCGACGTGCTGCGGGTGATGGCCACCCAGGCGCGGGTGGGCGAGCTGCACTTCTATATGCCCACTCCGGTGCAGTCGTACTGGGGTGACCTGCAGACGCTGGCCGAGCGCCTGCGCAGCGGCGCGCCCGATCCCTTCGGTGAAGCGGCTGGTGAGAACCGCCTGCTGGAAGCCTGGGGTGCGGCCGGCCGCGACTTCATGGCGGTGCTGGGCAGCTACGAGGTGGTGCACCCGGCCGGCGAGATTGCCGCGTATTCGGATCCGGAGGAAGACACCCGGCCGACCCTGGACGAAGGCGGCCTGTCCGACAGCCTGCTGCATCGCCTGCAGCGCGATCTGTTCCACCGCCGCGCACTGCCCTCGGGCGAGCTGCGCGATGGGCTGCGCAGCGACGACCCCAGCCTGCAGGTGCATGCCTGCCACACCCGGCTGCGCGAGCTGCAGGTGCTGCACGACCAGCTGAGAAGCCTGTTGCAGGACCCTCGCTTCGACCCGCCGCTGCAGGCGCGCGAGATCGCGGTGCTGGCGCCGGACATCGATCCCTATGTGCCGTACCTGGAGGCGGTGTTCGGCGGCCGCGGCGGCGAGGAGGAGCACATTCCCTACGCGCTGGCCGACAGCAGCCCACTGGCAGGAGAGCCGCTGGCCGATGTGTTCGTGCACCTGCTGGGCCTGCCGGTCTCGCGTTTCGGCCTGAACGAGGTGCTGGACCTGCTCGCCAGCGCGCCGCTGGCCGAAGCGGCCGGGCTGGAAGCAGTGGACTTCGATCGCCTGCATGGCTGGCTGCAGCAGGCCGGCGCACGCTGGGGCCTGGATGCGAAGCACCGCAACCAGCACCAGGCGCCGGCCGACGACGCCTACACCTGGCAGTTCGCACTGGACCGCCTGGTGCTCGGTCACGCCACCGGCAGCGAGGCGGACCTGGCCGGCGTGGCGCCGTGGATCGAGCTGGAAGGCGGCGCGCTGGAAGCACTGGACCGGCTGCTGCGGCTGCTGCGCGTGCTGGCGGTCTACCAGCGTCGCCTCGGCGAGCTGCTGACCCCGGCGCAGTGGCGGCAACGGCTGCTGACGCTGCTGGACGCGCTGCTGCCGACCGCGCCCAGCTCGCCCAACAGCCAGCGTGCCCTCGAGCGCCTGCGCAAGCTGCTGAATCAGTTCGCCGACGATGCCGCCAAGGCCGGGTTCGAAGACGGCGTGCCGCCTGAGGTGGTGCGTTCGCACTTCGCCGGTGTACTGGGCGAGGCCGATACGCGCGCGCCGCTGCTGACCGGTGGCATCAGCTTCGGCCGCATGGTGCCGATGCGCCTGCTGCCGTTCCGGGTGATCTGCGTGCTCGGTCTCAACGATGGCGATTTCCCGCGTCGCGACCCAGCTGCCGGTCTCAACCAGCTCACCGCCGAGCTGGACACGCCACGCCGCCGCCCGGGCGATCGCTCCACCCGCGAAGACGACCGCTTCCTGTTCCTGCAGCTGTTCGCCGCCGCGCAGGAGGTGTTCTACCTCAGCTACCTCGGCGCCGATCCACGCGATGGCAGCGTGCGTGAGCCGTCGGTGCTGGTCAGTGAACTGATCGAAGCCGCCGCCGCGTATCACCTCGATCCGCCTGCGGCGGTCCGCGACTTTACCGTGCGCCATGCACTGCAGCCGTTCTCACCGGCGGCGTTCGGAGATGGCGATCCACGCCGCTTCAGCTATCGGCGGCAATGGCATCCCGCTGCCGGCCGCCTCACCGGCCAGCGTGGGGGCCTGCAGCCGTGGTTCGATGCCCCGCTGCCGCCGCCGCCCGACGATGCCGTGGAAGACGAGCTCGCGCTCGACACCCTGCGCCGCTTCCTGTGCGACCCGGCCGGGCAGTTCCTCGCACAGTCGATGGGCCTGCGCCTGGCCGACGATGCCGGGGAAGTTGATGACCTGGAACCGCTGGTGCTGTCATCGCGCGGCCCGGAAAAGCGCAGCGTGCAGGCGGCGGTGGTGCGCGCCACGCTCAGTGGCGATACCGAACCGTTGTACCCGCGGCTGCGCGCGCGTGGCCTGCTGCCGTCCGGTCCTTTGGGCCAGCGCCAGTTCGAGATGGAGCAGTTGAAGACCCGCCCGTATGCGAGTGCGTTGCTGGACTGGATGCAGGGCGAGCCGCTCGAAAGCCGTCGCTACGAAGTGGACATCGACGGCGTGCGCCTGCACGGCCGCGTGGCCGATCGGCATCCCGAAGGCCTGGTGCGGCTGCGCGCCGGCACGCTCAATGGCAATGCAGTGATCCGCCAGGGCCTGGACTGGCTGCTGGCCAACGCCGCCGGTGACGCACTGCCCCTTGTGCAGTTCCACGATGGCGGCGACGCCGGTCCCGGCCCGCATGTACTGCCGGCACTGAGCGCGCCTGCTGCACGCGCGGCGCTGCGCGCGCTGCTGCAGTTGCGCCAGCGCGGCCTGCGTGAGCCGCTGCGCTTTGCCCCGTACACCGGCTGGGTGCTGTACAACGCGCCGGCAGAGAAACAGCGCAGCGAGGGCTGGAAGCAATGGCACGGCAGCGACCGCAGCTGGGGTGAATCCAGCAGCGACGCCTGGCAGCTGCTGATGCGGGGTGCCGACCCGTTCGCCTCCGATGCCAGTTATGCCGACCTGCTGCGCAACAGCCAGGTGGTCTTCAGCGCGGTGTGCGAAGGCCGCACCCTCGGCGCCGAAACGCGCCAGGAGGGCAGCGCATGAGCCCCGCCTTCATCGATGAGCGAGCCCAGTGCATGGCGGTCGATCCCTATCTGGCCCTGCCGCTGGATGGCATCCGCCTGATCGAAGCCAGCGCCGGTACCGGCAAGACCTTCACCCTGGCTACGCTGTTTACCCGCCTGGTGGTGGAGCAGGGCCTGCGCATCGGACAGATCCTGGCGGTGACCTTCACCGATGCGGCTACCCAGGAACTGCGCAAGCGCATCCGCGAGCGCCTGGCGCTGGCGGCGCGACTGGTCGATCTGGAAGCGGTCGAAGGCGAAGCACCGGACGTGCGGCTGACCCGCGAGGTGCTGCAGCGCCATCTGCAGGGAGGTACCGAGCGCGCCGCCGCACTGAAGCGCCGCCTGCAGGTCGCCGCCGATGAGATCGACCTTGCGTCCATCTTCACCATCCATGGCTTCTGCACCCGCGTGCTGCGCGAGCATGCGCTGGAGAGCGGCCACACCTTTGATCCGCCGGAGCTGCTGGCCAGCGACCGTGAGTTGCTGGAAGCGCTCGCGGCCGACCTGTGGCGGGTATATGCCAATGATCCGGCCACGCTGGAACCGCTGACCTGGCTGTGGTCCACCCCGGACGCATTGGCCGCCGATCTGCGCGCGCTGCTGGCCGCGCCGCCGCTGCACCCGTTGCCACAGGCGGTGGCGCTGCCCGATCCGCAGGCCGCCCTGCAGAATGTTGCCGAAGAGCTGTCCGCAAGCGTGCGCGAGCATGGCGAGCAGTTCTTCATCGACCTCTGCGATGCGGTCGACAACAAATGGATCAACGGCGTGTCGTACAAGCTGGGCTGGCTGCACCCGCTGGGCCGGCAACTGCTGGGCTGGGCCGAGCGCGCCGACCCGCGCGAGCTGCTGACCAGCGAGCGCCTGCCGGCACTGCTGCCGGAGGCGCTGGCAGCCAAGACCAACAAGAAATTCGCCGAGCGCACGCCATCGTCGCCATTGCAGGCGCCGTTGGCCCGCTATGTCGCGCTTCTGGCCGAACGCGATGCCTGGCTCCGTGCCACCGCGTTGAACTTCCTGCACGTGCTTCGCGACGAAGCCAGACAGCGCCTGCAGGCGCTGAAGCGCGCCCGCCGGGTGCAGACCTACGACGATCTGATCGATGGCGTCGCACTGGCCCTGGAAGGCCCGCAGCGGCTGGCATTGGTCAAGCAGCTGCGCGCGCAGTACCGCATCGCGCTGGTCGATGAGTTCCAGGATACCGACGACCGTCAGTGGGGCATTTTCCACACCGTGTTCGGCGATTCACCGGAAGTGCGCGAGCTCGGCCTGGCACCGGCGCTGTTCCTGATCGGCGATCCCAAGCAGGCGATCTACGGTTTCCGCGGCGGTGATATCCACACTTACCTGAAGGCCAAGCGGGCGGCGCAACAGGCGCCGGTGCTTGACCAGAACTTCCGCTCGCGACCGGCCGTGCTGCGCGCGCTGCAGGCGCTGTACGACAACGGTGGCGAAGACGCCTTCCTCGAGCGTGGCATCCAGTTCGAGCCGGTGCGGCCCGGTGGCGTGCGCAGCGATGCGGACTACCAGCGCGACGGCCATGCCGCCCCGGCACTCACTCTGCGCGTGCTGCGCAGTGGCGGTGACAAGGCGATGAGTGCCGATGCCTCGCGCGAAGCAGCCGCCCAGGCCTGTGTGGCGGCGATCCACCAGATCCTGGTCGCGGCGCGCGCCGGCAATGCGGTGCTGCGTGGGCGCCCGGTACAGCCGGGTGACATCGCGGTGCTGGTGCGTTCGCATCGCGAGGCCACGCTGGTGCAGCGCGCGCTGGCCGCGGTCGGCATTCCTGCCGTGGCAGCGGGCAAGCAGAGCCTGTTCGCCACCAGCGAAGCGCGTGATCTGCGTGCACTGCTGCTGGCGCTGCTGCAGCCGGCTGACGAAGGTCGCCTGCGCGCAGCGCTGGCCACAGTGCTGCTCGGCCAGCGCGCCAGTGCGATCGCGGCGATGGAGCACGAGGGCGACCTGCAACGCGGGTTCCAGGCGCAGCTGCTGCATTGGCGCGAGCGCTGGCAGCGCGGCGGCCCGTTCGCGGTGATTGCCGACGTCTGCGCCGCGCAGGGCGAGCGCCTGCTGGCGCTGATCGATGGCGAGCGCCGCCTGACCAACTACCTGCAGCTGGGCGAACTGCTGCAGGAAGCCTCGGCGCAGGCGCTGGGCATGCACGGCCTGCTGGACTGGCTGCAGGGCCAGATGGCCAGCGCCGACCAGGATGACGAGCAGCAGCTGCTGCGCCTGGAATCGGATGCGCGCCGCGTGCAGATCATCACCCTGCACAAGAGCAAGGGCCTGGAGTACCCGCTGGTGTTCCTGCCCTTTGTGGGCATCGACGGCGGTGCGCCCAACACCGCCTCGCACTGCACGGTGCATGTGGGCGGCCAGCGCCAGCTGCACTGGAAGCTGGGCAAGGACGAGGCCTGGGAAGCGGCCACTGCGCAGCGCGAGCGCGAGCAGCGTGCCGAGGATGCCCGCCTGCTGTATGTCGGCCTGACCCGCGCCGAGCACGCGCTGTGGATCGCCGTGGGTGATCTGGCCGGGCTCGGCAGGACGCGGCTGGCACCGCTGCTGGGTGACCTGCAGGCGCTGCGCGCGCATGCCGATGTGCGCATCGATGACAGTGAGGTACCGGCTGCGCTGCCGCAGCTGGCGGCCGAAGTGGAAGGGGATCTTCCGGCGGTGCGTGCACTGACCCGGCGCGTTCCGCACGACTGGTGGGTGTACAGCTTCACCCAGCTGGCCCACGCCGATGCCGGCGCGGGCAGTGACATCGAAGCCGCTGCCACCGCGCTGCCGGCGCCGGCAGCCGACGAACCCACCGGCCCGGAGCTGCCGCTGGAACCGGCACTGCCGGAAGCCGCCGCGGTGGCCGAGGACAGCGCGCCGCTCGACCCGCGTTTCATGGGCAGCCGCTTCGGCAACGTGCTGCACGAGGCAATGGAAAACGTCGACTTCGCCGCATGGGCTGACTGGCAACCAGGCCGGGAAGCTCCCGAGGGCCAGGCCGAGGTGCTGCGCAAGGCGCTGCACGATGAGGGCTATGCCGACGTCGATCTGGACGATGGCGTGGCGGTGCTGGTGCCGCTGGTGGGCCACACGCTGACCGTACCGCTGCCCGAAGGCGGTGCGCTGTACAGCCTCGGTGAAGGCGAGCGCCGCGCCGAAATCGACTTCCATTTCGCCATCGAGGCGACCACCGTGCCGGCGCTGCTGCAGGTGCTGCATGCGCATGGTGTTTCCAGTGGCCGCCGCGGCTTCGGCCAGCGCCGCCGCCTGGAGGGGCTGATGACCGGCATGATCGACCTGACCTACGTGCGTGATGGCCGGTGGTACGTGCTCGACTACAAGTCCAACCGCCTGCCCGGCTACAGCCCGGACCTGCTGGCCATTGCCATGCGCCACAGCGAATACGATCTGCAGGCGCTGATCTACACCGTGGCCCTGCATCGCTGGCTGCGCTTCCGCTTGGGCGCCGCCTACGACTACGAGCGCGACATGGGCGGCATCCGTTACCTGTTCTGCCGCGGCCTGGATGGCACGGGCAACGGCGTGCACGTGGATCGTTTCCCGTTCGCGCTGGTGGATGCACTCGACGCGCTGTTCGCCGGCGGCGAGCAGGCCCAGGCCCAGCTCGCCGCGCGTGCCCGTGGAGCCAGCGCATGAGCCTGCTGAAGGAACTGCACCAGAAGGGCCAGCTGCGCACTCTCGATCATGCATTGGCGACCAGCCTGCAGCGGCTGCGCGACGACACGCCCGAGAGCGTGGCGCTGGCTGCCGCGCTGGCTTCGCTGGCGGTGTCGCTGGGCCACGCCGCATTCGACCCCGCGCAACCGCAGCGGTTGCTGGAAGGCGTGCCCGAGTGGCCTGCCGCGCAGGCCTGGCTGGCGCAGCTGCGCGCATCGCCTTGGGTGGCCACACCGGAGCAGGCTGACGCCATCGCCGGGGATGCCCCCTTGGTGCTGGAGAACGGGCTGCTGTACCTGCGCCGCTACCGCGAGTACGAGCGCCAGTTGGCCACCGGTCTGCAGCGCATCGGCCGGCATCCGCTGCCGGCGCCGGACATGGCAGCGTTGGCGCCGTTGTTCGCGCAGCTGTTCCCGCACGCATCGCGCGGTGAAGATCACCAGGCACGCGCAGCCGGCGTGACGCTGCGCCATCCGCTGGCGCTGGTCACCGGCGGCCCCGGCACAGGCAAGACCACCACCATCGCACGCCTGTTGCTGCTGCTGGCCGCGCAGGCCCGGCACGCCGGCCAGCCGCTGCCCGAGGTGGCGCTGGCCGCGCCCACCGGTCGCGCCGCCGAGCGGATGGCCGAGAGCCTGCGCATGGCCGTGCAACGCTTGCAGGAACAGGGACTGGATCCGACACTGTGCGCGGCACTGCCCAGCAGCGGCACCACCCTGCATCGACTGCTCGGCGTGATTCCCGACTCACCACGCTTCCGCCACCACGCCGACAATCCGCTGGCGGTGGACGTGGTGGTGGTCGACGAAGCGTCGATGATCGATCTGCCGATGATGGCCAAGCTGGTCGATGCAATTGCCAGCGGCACCCGCCTGATCCTGCTCGGCGATCCCGATCAGTTGCCGTCGGTCGAAGCCGGTGATGTGCTCAGCGCGATCCTGCGCGCCAGCGGCGATGGCATCGGCACCCGCGCCGACGATGCGCTGGCGCTGCATGGCCTGCTGGCACCGGCCACCCTGCAGCCGCAGGCCGCACCACGCGCCTTTGCCGGCCGTCGCGTGCAGCTGCAACGCGGCTACCGGCAGAGTGATGCGCTGGACCTGGCACCGCTGGCGCATGCCGTGCGTGAAGGCGACAGCGGCACCGCGCTGCAGCTGCTGCGCAGTGGTGAACTGGCCGGCGTGCACTTCCACGAAGGCGAAGCCGATCCATTGCGCGGTCAGCGCGAGCACCTGCTGGGCCACTGGCGTGCACTGGCCGAGGCCGCGGATCCGGTACGTGCCCTGCAGCAGGCCGGTCGCCTGCGCGTGCTGACCGCGCTGCGCGAAGGCCCGCAAGGTGCGCGCGGGCTCAACAGCCGCATCGAACAGCTGCTGGCCGGCAACACCCCGGGCTACTTCCAGGGCCGCCTGCTGCTGGTCACCGAGAACAGCTACCGGCACCGCCTGTTCAATGGTGATATCGGCATCTGCCTGCGTGATGGCAGCGGCGCGATGGTGGCCTGGTTCCCCGGCGATACCGTCGACCAACCACGCGCCTTCCACCCCGCAGCACTGCCCGCGCACGAAAGCGCCTTTGCGATGACCGTGCACAAGGCACAGGGCTCGGAGTTCGATGAAGTGTGGTTGCAGCTGCCACGCCAGGACAGCCGCGTGCTGTCACGCGAACTGGTCTACACCGGCCTGACCCGCGCCCGCCAGGTACTGCATGTGGCCGGCAGCGCCGACGTGCTGCAGGCCGCGTTGAAGCGGCACGCCAGTCGCTTGGGCGGCCTGGCCTGGCGGTTGGGTGCGGAAGACGTGGTTGAAGCACCAACGCGTGTCGAACAGCCCACGGTGCAGGGCACCTTGTTCTGAATCGGGGTCGGATCCCGTTCCCATCGGGAACGGGCTCTGACCCCATCGCCCCGATGTCGCATTTGCCGTTTGATGACGCCGCCGGCGCTACCTATCCTGCGTTGCTACCCCACGACACAGGAACCAGCACATGGCGCTTATTGCCCTGGATGACCCTCGCTGGGCCGAACTACAGCATGCCTACGGGGCTGCGGATGACATTCCGGAGCTGCTGGCGAATCTGAGTATTCCGAAAGACGAAAGATCCGAAGACGATCCGATTGAAGACACCTGGGAGGAACTTTGGAGCAGCTTGTGCCATCAAGCGGACGTCTACAGCGCTTCGTTTGCGGCTGTGCCGCATATCGTGAACGCACTTCTGCTTCAGCCAAAGCCACTCACATTTGACTTCGTTGGATTGCCAATTAGCATCGAGATGGAGAGGCGGGAGGCGGGTATCGCGCTTCCTGATATCGCTGAACCCGAGTACTCCGAGGCGCTTCACCGGCTTGCGAAGTTCGCTGGTAGCGTCGTAATGGAGAAGCACGATTTCAGCACGAGTACGTGTCTGCTGACGGCGCTGGCACTGGAGCACGGAAATGCTGCGGCAGCGTGGGCGCTGGCCTTTGTGGTATCCGGTGAAAAGGACGAAATGGAAGAAGCGATGGAGCTTTTCCGGAATCGGTGAACCCTCCAGTCACGTCCAGAATCGCCAGCTAAAAGCAGTCGAGCATGGCTCGACTCTACAACAGCGTACTTCGATCATTCCGACGTTCATCCACGCATGGCGTGGATCTACTGCAGATCGCAGGAAACTGTCGAAGGCGGGGTGGGTCCGGTTGCGGGGGCGCGAGCCGCATGGATGCGGCGACCGAGCTTACAGGGACGTACTTGCAGCGTCCCCCGCAACCGGACCCACCCCGCCATCCCAAGGAATACCCGCTTTTGACGTTGACGTTGCCTCGGCAGGTGCAGGGCGCAGCCCTGCCGCCCCCGTCATTCCGCGATCAGCACCAGCCCATCCGGGAACACGATCGCCGCTTCATCCGCACTCACGTCGAAGAAGCCCACGCCGTGCTTCTCGGCCAGATCCTGCACCCGCCCGTGCGCGCGCTCGGCCACCGAGTAGGCGAACGCGCCGTAGATCACCTGCCGGCCGATGCTGTACTCGGTCACTTCGGCACGATCGTCATCGTCGTTGCTCAGTGGTCCGTTCAACGGCGGGAATTCCTGCGCCATCTCCGCAAACCACGCTTGCAGCGCCGGGCTGCTGACCGCCGGGTCGTCGTACTCGTGGCGCTCGTTCCACTGCGTCTGCTTTTCGAACCAGGCGATGAAGGCCGCCGCCTCGCGTGGCGCGGCGCTGGCCTCGAACACCATCATGTCGTAACTCATTGGAGCTTCCTGTGCAGAGCAGGGGTCAGAGCCTTCGCCTGCGGCGAAGGATCCGACCCCGGCAACGGGGTCTGTGGACGCACAGGGTATCCCGCTAGAGCTGTTCGGCTGCACTCATCGCCAAGCCCGGCGCCAGCGCCTTGGCCTCTGGGAACAGCGCGAAGCGCAGGCCGATCAGGCCCATCAGCGCTTCGTCGCGGGCCTTGCAGGCGGCCACGCTGCCGACCCGGCCCAGCGACGTATCCAGCCGCTCGCGCAGCGCCTGGTCTGCAGCAATCGGCTTGCGCGCCGCGATCTGCCGCCGGTAGTGCCCAGCGATCTCTTCCAGGATGTGCTCGACGGCTTCGCGGCTGCGCTCGGGCAGTTCCAGCCGTGCACGACGCAGCTGCAGGATGTTCAGGCCGATGCGCGCCTCGTTGAGCATGTCCACCGAGGCGATGTCGCTGCCCTCCGGCGTCGCTGCCAGGCGCGGTGCGAGCAGGCCCAGCAGGTCGAGCATGCGTGCGGCGAAGCGCTGCCGATCCTGCTGGCCACGTCCTTCGGCGGCTTCGGCCAGCGTAGTCCAGCCCTGCCGCACCAGTCGGCGCGCGGTCCACTCGGCACCTACCGAACGGAACAGGCGGGTCATCACCACTGCAAAGCCAATGCCGATGAACATCGCGATCGACGAGTTGAGGAAGGTCTGGATGTTGGCGCTGTAGGTGTTCTGCAGGCTCAGCAACGCGGCCAGATTGACTGTCAGCGGCAGCGCGAACAGCGCACTCTTGGGATGATGCAGCAGCAGTCCCAGCGGCAGGAAGGCCACCGCCAGCACCAGCGCCAGCAGGCCGAAGTCGTGCACGGCTGGAAACACGCCGAACAGGTACACGCCCGCCACTACCGAGGCGACCATCGCCCACACCAGGAACTGCACCATGCTGGGAGCCGGATCGTCCTGTGCGGCAAAAAATGCGGCCGTCACCGCCGCCATCATCGCGCCGTTGCCGCCGCCTTCCCAGCCCAGCGCGATCCACAGCACGCAGTAACTCATCAGCGCCACGCCGGCACTGAGCGCGGAGAACAGCGCCATGCCGTAGTCGACATGCTTGTCGGCGGCCACCCGTTCGGTGCGGATGCGGTAGTGCGCGCGATCCAACGGCGCGGTGCCCTGATCGATCGCGTGCTGCAGGGTGCGGCAGTCCTGCCACAGGTCCACCAGTTCCTCCAGGCGCAGCAGCAGGCTGGCCAGCTGCAGGTGCTGCAGGTCGCGGTCCACCTGAGGCTTCAGCGCGCTGATGCGCGCGCGCAGGCGGGCGTACTCGCTGGCGTTGGTCGGGCCATCCAGCCAATCGCGGATGTCGTCGACCAGCGCCGGCAGCCCATCCGGCAGGGCCTGGCCATCGCTGCGCAGCGCACTCAGGCGATCGGCGATTGACGACAACACCGGCAACAGCAACAGCATGCGCTCGCGCAGGCGCTCCATCGACACTGCCGAACCGGCATGGCGTGGATCATCGCGGCGCAGGAATTCGATCAGCGCCTCGAACTGCACCAGGTCGGCAGCCAGCCGGTTGCGCGGCGCGTGTGCGCGGCCACGCTCAAGGATCTGCCGGCACCACTGCGCGGCGTCCTCCATCCAGTTGCCGATGCGGGCGCGCAGCATCGGGCGTACCGACGCCGGGAACAGCAGCGAGGCAAACAGCACGGCCACTACCGTGCCGAGGATGATCTCCTCGCTGCGCGCCACCACGGTGTCGAAGATGGTCTCCGGCGAGGTGACTGCCGGGAAGCCGATGAAGGCGGTGGTGTAGCCGGCCAACAGGAACGCGTAGCCGCGAGGGCCGCGGTTGAGCAGGGCCATGAACAGGCAACCGGCCAGCCAGATCGACATCGCCGCACTCAGCACCAGCGGGGTTTCCACCAGCGCCGGCAGTACCAGCAGCGTGGCCAGCCCGGCCACCAGGGTGCCGACGATGCGGTATACGCCCTTGGCGCGGGTCGGCCCCAGCAGCGGCTGGCTGACGATGTACACCGTGCCCATCGCCCAGTAGGGGCGCGACAGGTTGCCGGCCATGGCGATGTACAGCGCGGCCACCGCGGCCAGGTAGGTCTTGATCGAGAACAGCCAGGCCTGGCGATCGGTCAGCGCGTTCATGGCTTACTTCGCCAAGGCCTGTGCGGTGGACGGCGCAGCCGGGGCAACCGATGCCTGCCAGCCGCCACCCAGCACCAGGAACAGGTGGATCTGGTCGCGCGAGACCTGTGCTTCGGCGGCGGCCAGGGTGGCGTCGCTGGTGGCCAGGCTGCGGTCGGCATCCAGGCTGGACAGGTAGGGTGTGCGGCCGCCCTGGTACAGCCGGCGGTTCTGCTCGGCGGCCAGCGCGGCCTGCTCCTGCGCCACGCGCAACGACTGCAGTCGGCGCAGGTCCTGCGCATAGCGGTCCAGCGCGGTCTGGGTCTCGCGCAGTGCCTGCAGCACGGTGTGGTCGAACTCGGCCAGGGCCGCGTCGGCACCGGCTTCGGCGGCGCGGATGCGGGCATGCGTGCCCGAGGAGGGCAGTGTCCACGAGATCAGCGGGCCGATCGACCACTGCTGGGTCATCGGCGTGCCGAAGTCTTCCAGCAGGCCGGCGACACCCACCGAGGCACCCAGACGGATGTCCGGATACAGCTCGGCGGTGGCCACGCCGATCCGCGCGGTGGCCGAGGCCAGCTTGCGTTCGGCCTGGCGCACGTCCGGGCGGCGCTGCAGCAGCGCACGGCCATCACCGACCGGCAGCGGCTGCGCCAGGCTGGGCGCGTGCGCGCAGTCGATCACGCCGGCCGGCAACTGGCCTGGGGTCTGGCCCAGCAGTGCGGCCAGCGAATAGGCCGCGGCCGAACGCTGCGCGCGCAGCGGCGGCAGTGCCGCCTCCAGCAGTGCCACCTGCGCATTGGCGCGGGCCAGTTCCGGCGGCGTGCCGCGGCCGGCCGCGATCAGGCGCTCGGTGACACTGCGGCTGCGCTGCTGCAGCTGCAGCGAATGCTCGGCCACGTGCAGTTCGTGGTTGGCGTGGCAGATTTCCAGGTAACTGTCGGCCACCTGCGCGACCACGCTGACCTGGGCCAGGTCCCGCGCCGCAGCGACCGACTGCTCGTCGGCACGCGCTGCCTCGGCGCCGCGCTTGAGCTTGCCGAACAGGTCGAACTGGTAGCTGACCGCGAACTTGCCATCGGCCAGGTTGATCACCGGCAGCTCGTGCTCCTGCAGGAACGATTCGGCCGACAGCTGCGCGCGGCTGACGCCGGCCTCGGCCTCGTACTCGAATCCGCCCGCGTCCAGCGCCTGTTCGTACACGGCGGCGGCGCGGCGCAGGTGCGCATCGGCGGCCTTCAGTTCCACGTTGTCACGCAGTGCCTGGGTGATCAGCCCGTCCAGCACCGGGTCGTTGTACAGCGACCACCAGCGGTCGGGCAGCGCCTGGTTGGCAGCCACCTGCGGGTTCTGCGTATCGATGAAGGCCGCATTGGCCTCCGGGCGCTTGAACGCCGAGCCTTCCGGCAGTGCATAGTCCGGGCCGACGGTTCTGCACGCGGCCAGGCCGGCCAGTGCGACGATCAGGCCGAGACGGGGCAGGGCGGCGTTCACAGGCCCGCCTGTGTCGGCGAAGCGCCGGCCTTGTCGTTGTGCGGATGGCGGCCGGTGTCCACGGTCACCGTGGCGGTGCGCCCGGCGATCAGTTCCACGCCCTTGGGCACATCGTCGATGGCGATGCGCACCGGGATGCGCTGCGCCAGCCGCACCCAGTCGAAGGCCGGGGTCACGTTCGGCAGCAGGGTGCTGCCGTTGCTGCGATAGCGGTCCTCGATGCCGGCGGCGATGCTCTCGACATGGCCGTGCAGCGGTGCCGATTCGCCCATCAGGCGGATGTCCACGCGCTGCCCCGGCGCCACGCCGCGCAGCCGGGTCTCCTCGAAGTAGCCATCGATGCGGAACGAGCCGGTATCCAGCAGCGCCAGCACCGGCTTGCCGGCCACCACGTAGTCGCCCACGCGCATCGTGCGGTCACTGACCCGGCCATCGGCCGGGGCGCGCACCTCGGTACGGCCGAGGTTGAGCTCGGCCAGGTCGACCGCCGCCTGTGCGGTGGCCAGCGCCGCCTGTGCGGCCTGCAGCTTGGCGCGGCGTACTTCGGCGTCCTCGGCGGCGACCAGATCCTGCAGGCTGCGGTCGCGGCCGATCTCGCGGCGCAGCTGTGCCACCGAGGCCTGGCGCTCGGCCAGGCTGGCCTTGGCCTGCTCCAGCGCGATGCGGTAGCGGGCGCGATCGACGACGAACAGCAGGTCGCCCTTCTTCACCGCCTGGTTGTCGGCCACGTTCACCGTTTCCACCAGCCCGGACACGTCCGGCGCCACCTGCACCACGTCGGCGCCGACGTGGGCGTCGCGGGTCCAGGGTTCATCCATGTAGTAGACCCACAGCTGGCGCAGCACCAGCAGGGCGACGATCACGGCTGCGCTGGTGAGCAGCACCGGCAGGGTCTTCTTCACGATCTTGTTCACGATTGCATCCAACGCAGGAGGTGGAACAGCAGGCCAAGCACGATCCCGTACATCGCCAGGTTGAACAGCGCCGGGTGCCATACATGGCGGTAGGCGCCGGCACGCTGCAGCAGCACGTGCAGGCCGCTGTTGACCAGATAGGCCAACACCATCAACCCAAGCAGGGTCGGGACGAACACTCCGTGGAGACTGAATTCACCGGGCATCGGTAGGGGGCGGGGACGAGGTGGGGGAGGGAGGGACAACGAAACAACAGCAACGGGCAAAAGCCGCTGGCGTGTGCACGGCAGCGGCGGTGTTCGGGGGCAGCGCTCTTACGTGATGCGGTCGGCGGCCTCGGCCAGCAGGCGCCATGCCTTCAGCACGGCGTGCAGTTCATCCATGGAAAGCTCGCCGAACACGTCCTGGCGCAGGCCGATCAACTGATCTTCCAGCTCGCTGACCAGCGCATGGCCCTCGTCGGTCAGCCACAACAGGTTGGCGCGGCGGTCGCTGGCGTCGCTCTCGCGGCGGACCAGGCCACTGGCACACAGCTTGTCCAGCAGGCGTACCAGGGAAGGACCCTCCATGCCCAGCTGCTGGGCAAGCGCCACCTGGCGGATGCCACCGCCGGAGCGGCCGATCATCAGCAACGGCATGGTGCAGGCGGTGGAGATGCCATAGCTGCCGAGCCGGCTGTCGGCCAGGCGCTGCCACTGCCGCCCTGCATAAAGCAGGCCGGAGCTGAGCTGCATCTGCAGCACGGTGCGCTCGTCGAGGGGTCGGTCCATAAGAGATAGATAGGATACTACTAATTTCATTCCTATCAATAGGTTTTTCTGAATGGGTGGGTGTGTTGAGGAAAGCGTTGCGCCTGCCTGGTGTCGGGTGGGGCAGCGGGCGCCGGACGGTGCAGGACACGCCGTGAACCCCCCTCCGGGGTCCGGCCCAGCCGCTGGCGGCTGTGCGTTCGGGCGCTTGCGAGGCATGCCTCGCAAGCAAAGCGCCCTCACCCTTGGGGGCTCGGCCGCGGCATCCATGCCGCGGACGGTCCTGCCCCGCCCGGCCCCCGCTTCCCTCCCATCACCCCGCGGGCGCGGTGGGTTGGCTCTTTGAAGGCAGGAGCAGCAGCCAAAGCTGTGCGGACCAACGGTCCGCACCTACCACAGCAGTCGCGCAGTCGCGCGGCGCTTCCGAAGCCATGAACCCAAGCTTTTGACCCCGCTTTCGGGCGGTTCGGCCGCGCCCGCAGGAAACCGTCAAGGAGGGGGAGAGGGGGCTGCGCAGGACCGTTGGCGCCATGGATGGCGCCATCGAGCCCCCATGGACGGGTTTACGGCGTGTCCTGCGCAGCCCCCTCTCCCCCTCCAAACCGATAGCAACGAGGCGCCGCAAGAACCCCCCGATGAACCGTCCCCACAGGACGACCCACCCCCCGGTCGGGTACGATGCTCGCCCCCCGTTCGGGACGCTGTACGCAATGAGCAAGAACAACGAAAAGGCCGCCCCGCAGGGCGACGTGACCCAGGACCAGGCCGAGGATGCCGTGCGCACCCTGCTGCGCTGGGCCGGTGAGGACCCGTCCCGCGAAGGCCTGCTGGATACCCCCCGCCGTGTCGCCGAAGCCTATGGCGACTGGTTCAGCGGTTACCGCGATGACCCGCGCGCCTACATGGAGCGCACCTTCGAGGAAGTGGCCGGCTATGACGAACTCATCGTCCTGCGCGACATCGAGTACGAAAGCCACTGCGAACACCACATGGCGCCGATCATCGGCCGCGTGCATGTCGGCTACCTGCCGGCCGGCAAGGTGGTGGGCATCAGCAAGCTGGCCCGCGTCGTCGAAGCCTACGCCCGCCGTTTCCAGGTGCAGGAGAAGATGACCGCGCAGATCGCCCAGTGCATCCAGGATGTGCTGCAGCCGATCGGCGTCGGCGTGGTCGTCGAGGGCGCCCACGAATGCATGACCACCCGCGGCATCCACAAGCGCGGCGTCAGCATGGTCACCTCCAAGATGCTGGGCAGCTTCCGCGACGACGCGCGTACCCGCGCCGAGTTCCTGCGCTTCATCGAAGTGGGCGGCAAGCGCTGAGCCGCTTGACCGCACTCCGCCGGCCTCTGCGGGCCGGCATGCCCACGGCTGCCCGCGCGGCCGCCGCGGGCGGCTGCTCGTCCCCGCCAGCCCTCATGACTCCTTTCGCTGCATGAAGCACCGCGAACGCATCTCCCGTTACCGCCATCTGCGCGAACAGCCCCAGTGGAAGCTGCTTGCTGCCGACCACGCCCCGGAAATCATCGGCCTGCTGCAGGGGCTGCTGATGGACGGCGAGCGCACGCTGCCGTCGTCGGTGCTCAACGAGCGCCTGCAGCGTGCGCTGGATCAGCTCAACGGCGACGAACTGTCGCGCGAGCTGCCGCGTACCGCGCAGGCCTACATCGCGCACTGGCTGGCCCAGGGCTGGCTGGAACGCCGCCTGCCCGACGGTGTCGACCAGGAGCAGTACGAGCTGTCGACCGCGGCACTGCAGGCGATCCGATTCGCCGACGGCCTCGAGCAGGCCCGTGTGGCCGCCACCGAAAGCCGCCTGGCGCTGGTCATCGAACAGCTCTCGCAGCTGGCCGCGCAGACCGAATCCGATCCGGACGCCCGCCTGTCGGCGCTGCGCGACGAGCGCGACCGGATCGACGCCGAGATTGCCCGTGTCGGCGCCGGCCGTGTGATCGCGCTGGACGGCAAGCGCGCGCTGGAACGTGCGCGCCAGATCATCGGCCTGGCCGACGAGCTGACCGAGGACTTCCGCCGCGTGCGCGACGACTTCGAGCAGCTCAACCGCGAGTTCCGCGAACGCATCATCGACGACGAGGGCGAGCGCGGCGATGTGCTGTCGCAGCTGTTCGAAGGCGTGGACGTGATTGGCGAAAGTGATGCCGGGCGTAGCTTCCAGGCCTTCTGGCGCCTGCTCAACGACGCCGAGCAGAGCGCCCAGCTCGATGCCGCGCTGGAAGCGGTGCTGGCGCGTGGCTTCGCCCGCCGCCTGGACCGCAACGAACGCAACTTCCTGCGCGGCTTCACCAGCACCATGCTCGAGCGCGGTGGCCAGGTGCACGATGTGCTGCAGAACTTCGCGCGCAGCCTGCGCGGCTTCGTGCAGAGCCGTGGCTATCTGGAACAGCGTCGCCTCAACCAGCTGCTCAAGCAGGCGCAGTCCGAAGCGCTCGCTCTGCGCGACGAGTTCCCCGCACAACGCGGCATCGGCCGCGACCTGCAGCTGACCACCAGCCGCCTGCGCTCGTGGTCGCAATGGAAACTGCACGATCCGCGCAGCGCCCAGGTCGATGGCAACGTCGAATACAACGACGCAGCCGCGATCAGCCTGGAAAGCGTTGGCGATCTGGTCGCTTCGTCCGAAATCGACTTCCGTACCCTGCGCCGCGACCTGCACGACCTTCTCGATGCGCAGCCGCGGCTCAGCATCGCCCAGGCCCTTTCGCAGCGCGAAGCGCCGCAAGGTCTTGGCAGCGTCATCGGCTACCTGTCGCTGGGCACGCGCTTCGGCAACGTGATCGCCGGCGAGCAGGAGCTTGCGCAATGGCGTGGTGGCGACGGCCAGATCCGTCGCGCCCGCATCCCGCTGGTTTGGTTCACCCAGGAGAGACGCCATGAGCTGGCATGAAGATCCCATCGACGCACCGCAGGCCGACGTGGCGGAAGACGCCTACGAGGCCGAGCCGGTGGCGGCCGTGGCGCAGCCCCGCCGTGGCAACGACGTGTACTACCTCGGCGATACCGGGCGCCTGCCGCTGGATGCGCGCCGTGCGCTGTGCCAGCTGCTGATCGGCCCCAGCATCGACCAGCTGCGCCACGCCAAGCTGTGGCCGGCGCTGATCCGCAGCGAGGCGGCCATCCGCTCGTCGCTGGCCGACCTGTTCCTGGAACTGGTGCTCGACCGCGACAGTGGCGTGGCGTTCACCCGCCAGGCCGATACCGAAGACGTCGATGCGCCGGTGCTGCTGCGCACCTCGCCGCTGACCTTCATCGACTCGGTGCTGCTGCTGTACCTGCGCCAGCAGCTGGCCGAGGCCGATTCGCGCGGCAACCGCGCAGTGGTCGCCGACGCCGAGATGGCCGAAGCGCTGGCCATCTACGAAAAGAACCTGTCCACCGACCGCGCCGGCTTCAACCGTCGCGTCGCATCGGCGGTGCAGAAGATGAAGGACAACCACATCCTGACCCGCCTCAGCGGCCAGGAAGACCGCCACGAAGTCTCGCCGGCGCTGAAGCTGCTGTTCTCCGCCGAAGACGTGTCCCAGCTTTCGGCGGTCTACCGCCAGCTGCGTGAAACCCCGGCCGCCGAGGCCTGAGAGACCCGACCATCGCATGGCTATCTCCAAGCACACTCCCGCCCTGTTCAACGAAGGCCTGCCGGACCCGCGCCTGCAGCAGTTCCGCATGCGCCGCCTGCAGGTGCACAACTGGGGCACCTTCAACGGCCTGACCGAAGTACCGATCGCCGAGCGCGGCTTCCTGTTCGTCGGCCGCTCCGGCTCGGGCAAGTCGACCCTGCTCGATGCCATGTCCGCGCTGCTGACGCCACCGGCCATCGTCGACTTCAACGCCGCTGCGCGTGAAGCCGAGCGCAGTGGCCGCGACCGCAACCTGGTGTCCTACGTGCGCGGCGCGTGGGCCGACCAGCAGGACAGCGGCACCGGCGAAATCGCCACTCAGTACCTGCGCAAGGGCGCGACCTGGACCGCGCTGGTGCTGGAATACCGCGCCGGCGATGGCCGCGTGGTCAGCCTGGTGCGCCTGCTGTGGATCTCCGGCAATGGCACCTCGGCCGGTGACGTGCGCAAGCACTACATGATCGCCGAGCGCCCGTTCGACATCGCCAAGGACCTCGGCGGTTTCGACCTGGACCTGCGCAAGCTGAAGCAGAAGCTGCCCGACCTGCACCACTTCGACACGTTCTCCGGTTACGCCGAGCGCTTCCGCGACCTGCTCGGCATCGACAACGAGATGGCACTGCGCCTGCTGCACAAGACGCAGTCGGCGAAGAACCTGGGCGACCTCAACGTCTTCCTGCGTGACTTCATGCTCGACACGCCGAAGACCTTCGACGCCGCCGAGCGCCTGGTCAGCGACTTCGCCGAGCTTGATGGCGCGCACCAGGCGGTGGTCACTGCCCGCCGTCAGGTGGAAACCCTGTTGCCGGCGCGCGCCTACTACAACGATCTGAAGGAAATGCACCGCCGTCGTGGCGACGACGAAGCGCTGAAGCTCGGTGTTGACAGCTTCCGCGAAAGCCGGCGCCAAGCGCTGATCGAGGCGCGCCTGCGCGAGATGGACGTACGTGACCGCGGCCTGCTTGGCGAAGAAGCCCAGCGCCGTGCCGCACTGGACAATCACACCGAGCGCCTGGCCGAACTGGAGCTGCAGCGCCGCCAGCAGGGCGGTGAGCGCATCGAGGAACTGGAACGCGAGCAGGGTCGTGCCGAAGCTGAGCGCGACCGCCGTCAGGCCAAGCGCGAGCAGGCACGCCAGGCGGCGCAGCAGCTGGGGGCCGAACTGCCGGACGACGCCCATGGCTTCGCCGAACTGGTCGAGCGCGCACAGAACGAGCTGCAGGACCGCCAGCGTGCCTCCTCGGCACTGGACGACGCGATCAGTGACCGCCTGGGCGGCAAGCGCGATGACGAGCGCCGCTTCGGCGAGGTCCGTGCCGAACTTGAAGCGATGCAGCGCACGCCCTCCAACATCCCGGCGCCGATGCAGAAGCTGCGCGCGCGCCTGGCCGAGGAAACCGGCATCGCCGAGGCGGCACTGCCCTTCGTCGGCGAACTGATCCAGGTCCGCTCGGAAGAGCAGGGCTGGCAGGGTGCCATCGAGCGCGTGCTGGGTGGCTTCGCGCTGTCGCTGCTGGTCGACGACAAGCATTACAACGACGTCGCCGAATGGGTGAACCGTACCCACCTTGGCATGCGCTTCACCTACTACCGCGTGCGCCGCAACGATGATGCATTCGCCCGTGAGCCGTCGGCGAAGTCGCTGCTGCACAAGCTTGAACTGCGCGAGCATGTATTCGAAAGCTGGCTGCGCCGCGAGCTGGGCAAGCGCTTCGACTACGAATGCGTGGATGCCAAGCAGCTGCGCAACGTCGACCGCGGCATCACCCGCGAAGGCCAGGTCAAGCATCCCGGCGACCGTTTCGAGAAGGACGACCGCAGTGCGGTGGGCGACCGCCGTCGCTGGATCCTCGGCTTCAACAACCACGACAAGGTGGGCGCCTTCGAGCGCGAAGCACAGGAACTGGCCAAGCGCATCGCCAGCTGCGAGACCGACATCGCGCGCCTGCGCGGGCAGCGTGACCGCGACAACGAACGCCGCCTGGCCTGCCACGAGCTGGTCAGCATCAGCTGGAACGAGATCGACATCGCCGCTCCGCAGCAGCGCCTGAGCGATATCGAAGCCACCCTGCGCGACCTGCGCGAAGGCAACGCCGATCTCGCCAAGCTGGCCAAGCAGATCGACGCCGTGCGCGCCGACATCGAGCAGTCCCGCCGCACCTATGAAGACGTCCGCGTTGAGCGCGGCCAGCTGGTCAAGGAACGTGATCGCCTGGACCGCGCACGCCAGCAGAGCCGTGCACTGGTGCTGCCGAGCCTGGCCCAGGAGCAGGAAGCCGGCCTCGCCGAGCGCCTGCAGGAACAGGGTCCGCTCAGCCTGGAAACGCTCGAAGCGCACATGCGCCAGGTCAGCAACGCGCTGAACGAGCAGTTGTCGTCCTCGCAGCAGGACCTCAACCGCATCGAGAACCAGCTGATCGGCTGCTTCCGTCGCTTCATCCAGCAGTGGCCGGAGGAGTCGGGCGACTTCACCGTGTCGGTGGCCTCGGCCGAGGACTTCCTCGCACGCCTCGAACGGCTGGAACGCGACGGCCTGCCACAGCACGAAGAGCGCTTCTTCGACCTGCTGCAGAACCAGAGCAAGAACAACCTGCTGGCCCTGCAGCGCCACAGCGCAGAGGCCCGCAAGTCGATCGGCCAGCGCCTGGACGAGGTGAACGCCAGCCTGGAGCAGGTGCCGTTCAACCGTGGCACGCTGCTGACCATCGAACTGAGCGACCGCCGCCTGCCGGAGGTCGCTGAGTTCCACCTGCAGCTGCGCGAGGTGCTGTCGCAGCAGCAGACCGAGCAGCGCGAGCTGGCCGAATCGCAGTTCACCGTGCTGCGCCAGCTGGTCAACCGCCTCGGCTCGCAGGAAGGCGAGGACAAGCGCTGGCGCGAGCTGGTGCTGGACGTGCGCATGCACGTGGAGTTCATCGGCGTCGAGCTGGATGCGGAAACGCGCCAGCAGGTCGAGATCTACCGCAGCGGCGCCGGCAAGTCCGGTGGCCAGCGCCAGAAGCTGGCCACCACCTGCCTGGCAGCAGCGCTGCGCTACCAGCTCGGCGGCGCTGACAGCCAGCTGCCCAGTTACGCGGCGGTCGTGCTCGACGAGGCCTTCGACAAGGCCGACAACGAGTTCACCGCGCTGGCGATGAACATCTTCGACAACTTCGGCTTCCAGATGGTGGTCGCCACCCCGCTGAAGTCGGTGATGACGCTGGAGCCGTTCATCGGTGGCGCCTGCTTCGTCGAAATCAGCGGCCGCCACGACTCCGGCGTACTGCTGATCGAGTACGACGAAGAGGGCAAGCGCCTGAAGCTGCCGGAGCGCAGCCGCCAGCAGGCCAACGAACCGGAAGAAGCCGAGGCCTGACCCGGCCGATTGAAGGGGAATGCCGGCCAGCGGCCGGCACTACCCAGGGGCGGGGTTCATGATCCGGTAGTGCCGGCCGCTGGCCGGCAACACTCCGCGCCCAGGCATTCCGTAGAGCCGAGCCATGCTCGGCTGCTCTTTGCGACCGGAAACGGCGTGCCAACCAAGGTTGGCACCTACCGGGTCATGACGCGCATTCACGCAGCGCGGAACGTATCCCACGCCATCCGCGCGATCAGCACCACCACCAGCCCCACGAACAGCTTGCGGATGAAGGGCGTGCCGCCCTTCAGCGCCAGGCGCGTGCCCACCACCGAACCGATGATGTTGGCTGCGGCCATTGGCAGCGCGAACAGCCACAGGATGTTGCCGGTCGGCACGAAGAACGAGATCGCTGCCACGTTGGTCGCCAGGTTCACGACCTTCGACGCCGCTGACGCGCGCAGGAAATCCAGCCCGAAGAAGCGCACGAACAGGAAGATCAGGAAACTGCCGGTGCCTGGCCCGAAGAAGCCGTCGTAGAAGCCGATCGCCGCACCGATCGCCAGCGCGATCACCAGTTCGCGGCGGCCGATCTCCTGCGGCCGGTGCAACGCGCCGAAGTCCTTCTTCCACAGCGTGTAGGCCAGCATCGCGACCAGCAGCACCAGCACCAGCGGCCGTACAGCATCCTTCGGCAGCAGGCTGACCGCCGTGGCCCCGGCGAAGGAAAAGATGAAAGCGGTGCCGGCCGCGAACAGCACCGGCTTCCACGGGAAGCGCACATTGCGCGCATAGCGCCAGGCAGCCGCACCCGTACCGAACATCGAACTGAACTTGTTGGTACCAAACAGCATCGCCGGCGTCTGCTGTGGCAGCACCGTGAACAGGCCGGGCAGCTGTACCAGGCCGCCGCCGCCCACGGCAGCATCCACAAGACCGGCGATGAAGGCGATCACCACCAGCCACCACAACTCAGGGGGAACCAGTTCCAGCACGGCGATCAATCAATGTGGGGGCGCGACAGCATACGCCTGTCCTGATCCGGGCGACTGCCGCCGCGCGTGGATCAATCCCTGCAACCCGGCGACAATGCCGGCATGAGCCGAAAATCCGCCGATCCCTGCCCCTGTGGCCTTCCCGCCGATTATCCCGCCTGCTGTGGCCGTTTCCATGCCGGCGAGGCCGCGCCCGATGCCGAGCGCCTGATGCGTTCGCGCTACAGCGCCTATGTGAGGGGCCTGGCCGGCTACCTGCGCCACACCTGGCACCCGGACACACGTCCGGCCGAGCTGTCGCTGGACGACGCGCCAGGCCAGCGCACCCATTGGCTGGGCCTGACCGTGCACGACCACACGGTCACCGGCGCAGACAGTGCTGAAGTGCGCTTCACCGCGCGCTACCGCATCGGCGGCGGCAGCGCGGTGAGAATGACCGAGCACAGCCGATTCCGGTGCATCGACGGCCGCTGGTATTACCTCGACGCGGTCTGAGCCCTACGCACTGGATGCAGCCAGCAGGCGCTGGCCACCGTGCGCGCGGACCTGGTTGCGACCTCCGTCCTTGGCCATGTACAGCGCCTGGTCGGCGGCCTTGACCACTGCCGTCGGTCGCGGATCCACGCGGCTGTCGGCCAGCCCGATACTCACCGTCACCTGCACCACCTGGCCGGTGCCGCCGCGTCCGCGCTGCTGACGGCCGGCTTCGTCGTCACGGCTGCGGGTGCTGCGGTCGCGCAGCTGCATGCGGGTGTCCTCGATGCTCTGCCGCAGTGCTTCGACGGCCTCAATGCAGGCCGCCGCTGGGCGGTCCAGGAACACCACTGCGAATTCCTCGCCGCCATAGCGGAACGCTCGGCCACCGTCGCCGACACGCGCCAGCCGCGACCCCACCAGGCGCAGCACGTCGTCGCCGGTATCGTGGCCGTGGGTGTCGTTGAACGACTTGAAGTGGTCCACGTCCACCATCGCGATGCTGTAGGTGCCGCGCGCCCGCTGCAGGGTCTCGTTGAACGCCCGTCGCCCGGGCAGGCCGGTCAGCTCATCGCGGAAGGCCATGTGGAAGGATTCCTGCAGCATCGCGCCCAGCATCAGCAGCAGGGCGGCGCTGCTCAGCGCCGGCAGCAGTACCGGCTGCAGGAAGATCCGCGGCAGCATCCACCACAGGCACAGCAGGGCCAGCAGCATCGCCGTGTGCAGTGGCCGCGGATGCCGCCACGCCTGCCAGCCCAGCGCTGCGGTCGCCAGCAGGAACAGCAGCGCCGGCAGCTGCGCCAGCGCATTCCAGTCGGCGGGAATCCAGGCCCAGTGACGGCTCGACAGCAGATCGTGCATGCCCTGCGGCTGTTGCGCCGCAAGCAGCAGGAAGATCACCAGGGCCGCGCCGCAGACCACGCTGCGCAGCAGCAGGTCCTGGCGTCGGCGTCCGCGTTCCGGCCACAGTGCCAGCCCGGCAAACAGCAGCGGCACCCAGGCCGAGATTGCGTGGAAGCGCAACGGAGTCAAGGCGTCGACATGGCCGCTGCGCAGGTAGCCGCCGACGTCCCGGTGCAGCAGGGCGAACACCACCGCCACGACCAGCAGCAGGCACAACGTGCGTATCTGGTGGTAGAGCAGGGCCAGGCCCGCGCCGAGGCAGGCCAGCAGCCAGGGCAGGATGCGTTGGGCCGGGCTGGCCACATCCTCGGTGCCCAGTGCCATCCACAGCACCAGGACGACCAGCACGGCGGGCAGCACGAACAGGTAATGCGCAGGCTGGCGGAGTGGATGCAGGGGCACGCAGGAAGTCCAGTGCGGTGACGATGCGGCCGCAACACTGCCGTTAGCGGCGTCCTCACCCGCTTCTTGAACACGCGCTTTTTGAAAAGGTACGCAACCATGTGAATGGGGCAGTGTGCCGCCATGACGTCGCACTCACCGCACTGCGCCGATGCTGTAGGCATGGACAGCGTACCCACCGCCGTCGCTGCCCCGCAGCACGACCTCGCCCACCACTTCGCACGTGTGCGTGCCCGCAGCCTGCAGTTGGCCGCACCGCTCAGTGCAGAGGACGCCATGCTGCAGAGCATGGCCGACGCCAGTCCCAGCAAGTGGCACCTGGCCCACACCACCTGGTTCTTCGAACGCTTCGTGCTGGCAGGATTCGCCCGCGCGCCGGCGCATGACCCAGCCTGGGACTATCTTTTCAACAGCTACTACAAAAGCATCGGTCCAGCGCACGCGCGGCCGCAACGCGGCCTGTTGTCGCGGCCCTCGCTGCAGCAGGTGCGCGACTACCGCCAGCAGGTCGATGCACAGGTGCAATCGCGACTGGCGGCGGGTGACCTCGACGCGCAGGCGCTGCACCACCTGCAGTTGGGCCTGCAGCACGAACAGCAGCACCAGGAACTGCTGTTGACCGACATCAAGCATGCGTTCTGGTGCAATCCGTTGCAGCCGGCCTACCGCGAGGACCTGCAGCCTGCCACCAGCGCTGCCAGTGCGCAGGGCTGGACCGAATCACCCGAACGCATCGTCACCATTGGCGCCGCAGCCTGGCCGCAGCACGCCGCCTTCGCCTACGACAACGAATCGCCGGCGCATCGCGTGCTGCTCCCCGCACACGCACTGGCAGAGCGTCCCGTCAGCAATGGCGAGTACCTCGCCTTCATCGAGGCTGGCGGCTACCGCGAGCCGCGCTGGTGGCTCAGCGAAGGCTGGGCGTTGCGCGAAACCGAGGGCTGGCAGCATCCGCTGTACTGGGACGATGCCCTGCAGCGCGAGTACACCCTCGGCGGTTGGCGAGAGCTGGACCCGCATGCGCCGGTCTGCCACCTCAGCTATTACGAGGCCGATGCCTGCGCGCGCTGGGCTGGTGCGCGCCTGCCCAGCGAGTTCGAGTGGGAAGCCGCCGCTGCGTCGCAGCCCCTGCGTGGCCATTTTGCCGACGACGATCAGCTGCACCCTCGGGCGGGGCAGGGCAGTGGGCTGCGGCAGCTGTTCGGCGATGTATGGGAATGGACCCACAGCGCGTATGGCGCCTATCCGGGCTTTCGCCCTTTCGCCGGCAACCTCGGTGAATACAACGGCAAGTTCATGTGCGGGCAATGGGTGCTGCGCGGTGGCAGCTGCGCCACGCCGCGTGGTCACGTGCGTGCCAGCTACCGCAACTTCTTCATGCCCCCAGCGCGTTGGCAGTTCTCCGGGCTGCGCCTGGCCAGGGATCTCGCATGAGTACAGTGCAGGACGCGCTGCAGGCGCTGACCGATCTCACTCCCGGCCGCCAGCAGATCCTTGCCGACGTGGTGGCCGGGCTGTTGCGCACGCCCCGCCAGCTGCCGTCCAAGTACTTCTACGATGCACGCGGCTCGCGCCTGTTCGAGCAGATCACGCATACGCCCGAGTACTACCCCACGCGCACCGAGCTGGCCCTGCTTTCACGGGTACTGCCGGACATCGCCCGAAGCGTCGGGCCGCACCTGCACGTGGTGGAACTGGGCAGCGGCAGTGGCCGCAAGACCGCGTTGCTGCTGGCCGCCCTGCACGACCCGGTGGCCTACACGCCGATTGAAATCTCACGTGCCGCGCTGCTGTCCAGCATCGACCATCTGGCCCCGGCGCTGCCCGAGGTGGAGATGCTGCCGGTCTGTGCCGACTTTACCCGTCCCGTCGCCGTACCCATGCCCGAACGCGAATCCGCGCGACGGCTGCTGTTCTTCCCGGGTTCCACGCTGGGCAACTTTGAAGGCGAGGACGCGGTCGCGCTGCTGCGCGCGATGCGCCAGACCATGGGGCATGATGGCCTGGCCCTGGTCGGCATCGACCTGCACAAGGACCCGGCGTTGATCGAGGCGGCCTACAACGATGCGCAGGGCGTCACCGCCGCATTCACCCTCAACCTGCTGGCCCGCCTGAACCGCGAGATCGGCAGCGACTTCGATCTCGATGGCTTCCGTCATCGTGCACGCTACAGCACCGCGCGGTTGCGCATCGAGACCGATCTGGTCAGCCAGCGGGCACAGGACGTCCACCTGGATGGCCGCATTTTCCACTTCGCCGCCGGTGAACCCATTCGCGTCGAGTACAGCCACAAGTACACCGAGGACAGCTTCGACGCGCTGTTGCGGCAGGCGGGCCTGCAGGTGGCGCAGCGATGGGATGCCGAAAGCCCCGCCTATGGCCTGCGCCTGCTGCGCCGCGCCTGAGGTGGTGGCCAGCCGGTGCCCCTTCAGGTTCGGCGGCACCGCTGCCCCTAAGATGGCCGTGCAACGGCAACACGGAGGACGCCATGCCTGTTCTGACCACGCTCGGCCTGGCGGCCGCCCTTGCGTCGACCCCGACGCTGCCTGCGGCTTCCGCCGCCAGCACCGATCCGGCGTTCAGCCGCTGCTTGGCGGGCCTGCAGGCCACCGCCGCGACCCAGGGCATCGGCGCTGACCGCTTCAACGAGATCACCGCCGGGCTCACCCCGGACCCCAGCGTGCTCGGCCTGCTCGATGCACAGCCCGAATTCACCACGCCGATCTGGGACTACCTGGCCGCGCTGGTCGATCGCCAGCGCGTGGCTGATGGTCGCGCCCTGCTGCAGCAGCACCGCGACCTGCTCGATCGCGTGTCGGCCCAGTATGGCGTCGATCCGGCCACCATCGTCGCGGTCTGGGGCGTGGAGAGCGACTACGGCGGCGTGTTCGGCAAGCGCCCGCTGCTGCAGTCATTGGCCACGCTGTCGTGCGCCGGCCGCCGCCAACCTTTCTTCCGCGGTGAGCTGCTGGCGCTGCTCAAGCTGATCGACCGCGGCGACCTGCAGGCACAGGGGCTCACCGGCTCCTGGGCCGGTGCCTTCGGGCACACCCAGTTCATGCCCAGCACCTATGCACGCATCGCCGTGGACGGTGATGGCGATGGCCGCCGCGATCTGGTCGGCAGCATTCCCGATGCACTGGCCTCCACCGCCAACTACCTCAAGCGTGCCGGTTGGCGCAGTGGCGAACCATGGGGCATGGAGGTGCATGTGCCCGCCGGCTTCAACGCCAGCCAGGCCGGCCGCACCCAGCGTCGTGCCCTGGCCGATTGGCGCGCGCAGGGCGTGACCGCGCTGGATGGCAGCGCGTTGGCTCCGGCCAACCTGCCGGCGGATGCGCGCGCCGCCCTGCTGCTGCCGGCCGGCAACAAGGGCCCTGCGTTGCTGGTGTTCCGCAACTACGACGCGATCTACAGCTACAACGCTGCCGAAAGCTATGCGCTGGCGATCGCGACGCTTGCCGACCAGCTGCGCGGCGGCAACGGGCTGGCTACCGCCTGGCCGACCGACGATCCAGGCCTGGGCCGCGATGAGCGTCGCCAGCTGCAGACCCTGCTGCTGGCCCGCGGCCACGACATCGGTGCCGCCGACGGCATGATCGGTACCGCCACGCGTCGCGCGATCCAGGCCGAGCAGCAGCGCCTGGGCTGGAGCGAGGTGGACGGCCGCGCAGGCCAGCGCATCCTGCGCACGCTGCAGGAAGAGGCGGCCGCCATCGCACCCGCTGGGCAGAATGCCTTGCCGGCGGCACGTTGACCGCGACATCATCGCCGCGGTCTTCAAGGAGCGTCATCGCATGCAGTCGAATCCGGACATCAGCACCGGCCTGTATCACGGCCTGGAGGCCTGGCAGGTGCGAACCGCCAATGCCACAGCGGTCGTGAGTGTGTTTGGTGGCCAGCTGCTGTCGTTCATTCCCGATGGGCAGCCCGATCTGTTCTGGCTTTCGCCCACGCGCGCCGAGCTGCCCACGCCCATCCGCGGTGGCGTCCCGGTGTGCTGGCCGTGGTTCGGCCGCCAGGGCCAGAGTGCCGATGTACCGGCGCATGGCCTGGTACGTACCGCGCGCTGGGAGCTTCTTCAGGCCACCCAGAGCGATGATGGCGAGGTCGAGCTGCAGTTGGCACCTGCGCTCTGCGCCGATCCAGGCCTGCGCCTGCAGATGCAGCTGCGCATCAGCCGCCAGCTGCGCCAGCAGCTCGTCACCGAGAACACCGGAACCTCGCCGGTGACCTTCACCCAGGCCCTGCACAGCTACTTCCGGGTCGGCGATGCCACTTGTGTCGAGGTCGATGGCCTCGACGGCCTGCAGTACCTGGACAAGTACGAGGACGGCGCGCAGCTGCGCCAGCAGCAGGGGCCCTGGTCACTGCGTGACCCGCGGGATCCGGGGCGCAGCGACCGCATCTATACCGGTGCCGGCGGCCACTACGTGCTTCGCGATCCCGTCCTGCAGCGGCGGATCGAGATCCGCAGCGAAGGCAGCCAGACCCTGGTGGCCTGGAACCCCGGCATGGAGGCAGCGGCGAAGATGGCCGATGTCGGCGACGGTTGTCACGATTACGTGTGCCTGGAAGTGGCCAACGCCGGGCCAGAGCAGATTACGCTTGCGGCGGGTGCGCGCCATCAACTGGTGCAGACCCTGGGCAGTACCGCGCTGTAGGCGCTGGCAGCGGTTCCAGTTTGTCGAGGCAGGTAGCAGGGACGGAAAACATGCGGGAAGCACAATGGTGGTACGCCAATGGCAGGCAGAGCAGTGGGCCGGTCGATCTGGCCGGTCTTCGCCAGCTGCAGCGGGAAGGGACGGTTACGGCGCGCACCCTGCTCTGGTGCGAAGGCATGCCCTCATGGCGGCCGTTGGCCGAACTGGAGCAGGCTTCCACCCCCATCGAGGTGGGTCCGGCCCCGGATATCGACGCAGCCCCTGCAGTTGAGGGCATTGCGCCGAATGTCGGCGATCCGTCCGATCCCTATCGTGCGCCGGTCGCTGTACCGGACAGGGCTGCGGCTGCGGGGCTGGAGGGCGAGAGGGCCTTGTACGCCAGCGTGGTCGGCGGCAACTTCCCGATCTATCGCCAGCGCTGGCGGCTGGATCAGGGCATTGCCACGGGCAGTGGCACCTGGCACTGGCCGGCCTTCCTGCTCGGCCCGATCTGGATGATGTACCGCAAAATGTACCGCCTGGCGGCAATGTGGGTCGGTCTGCTGCTGCTGATCAGCGTGGTGGAGACCATGCTGGATGTGCCCGAAGGCGTGTCGCTGGTCATCACCATCGCGCTCAGCGTCGCCACCGGCACCTTTGGCAACACCTGGTACCTGGCACACTGCCAGCGCCTGATCGCCCAGGCTCGTGCCGTCAGCGGCGGCGATGACGCACGGCTGCACAGCGAGCTCACCGCACGCGGCGGCACCAGCGTGGTCGCTACACTGGCCGCCATCGTCATCTCGGTGGTGTTGAGCACCGTCGGCGCCGCACTGGCGGGGTAGGGCAGGTCAGCGGCCCTGACGGGGCCGCAATACCAGCAGGCACAGCGCACCGGCCACCAGCCCCCAGAACGCCGAGCCGATGCCGGCCAGTGAGACGCCCGAGGCGGTGACCAGGAAGGTGACCAGTGCCGCCTCGCGGTCCCGCTCTACCGCCAGCGCACTGGCCAGGCTGTTGGCGATGGTGCCGAACAGCGCGATACCGGCCACGCACGCCACCAGCTCGCTGGGGAAGGCCGCGAACAGTGCGGCCACGGTGGCGCCGAACAGTCCGATGATGATGTAGAAGGCACCTGCCGCCATGGCGGCGGTATAGCGTCGTGCCGGGTCCTCATGTGCATCACGGCCCATGCAGATCGCGGCGGTGATCGCGGCCAGGTTCAGCGCGTACGCACCGAACGGCGCCAGTAGTGTATTGACCACACCGATCCAGCCGATCAGCGGTGACACCGGGGCGTCGTAGCCGGAGGCACGCATCACTGCCACACCGGGAATGTTCTGCGAGGCCATGGTGACCACGAACAGGGGCAGGGCGATGCCGGCTACCGCAGTCCAGGACAGGGACGGGGTCACCCATTGCGGTATCGCCAGTTGCAGCTGCACCTGCTGTGCGTGCAGCAGGCCACGGCTGGCTGCGACCGCGATGCCGACCAGCAGTGTGGCGATCACCGCATAGCGCGGGAACAGGCGGCGTCCCGCCAGCCAGGTGGCGAACATTGCCAGTGCCAGTACCAGCTGGGAATTCATGGCCACGAACACGTCCAGACCGAAGCGCAGCAGCACGCCGGCCAGCATGCCGGCGGCCAGCGCCATCGGCACCCGCTGCATCAATCGTGCGAACACCCCGGAGAAGCCTGCCAGCATGCCAAGCACTGCGGCGGCCAGGAATGCACCGGTGGCCTCGGCGAGCGAGGCGCCACCGGCACCGACCACCAGCATCGCCGCGCCCGGTGTCGACCATGCGGTCACCACCGGCACGCGATAGCGCAGCGACAGCCCGATGCAGGTGACACCCATGCCCAGTCCCAGTGCCCACATCCATGAGGCGATCTGTGCCTGGTCGGCGCCGACAGCCTGGGCGGCCTGGAACACGATCACGGCTGAGCTGGCGAAGCCGACCAGCACCGTAATGAAGCCAGCGACGATGGCCGGCATCGAAAGATCGCGCCACCACGCGCGCCGCACCTGCATGCTCATTGCTCTGTCTCCACTGTGCATTCCTGCATTGTGCATCCCTGCATTGATAGAGGGGTTGCGGCGTTGACCGCGCAACGCGCGGGCAACGCTGCCGTGATCTTCGAGCGTACGTCATGCGTGATGTCGCGATGCTTCTGTCATCACCATGCAAAAAAAGCCTTGACGAAATCCGCAGGATCTCTAGAATTCGCCCCCTTGCTGCAGCGCATCGCTTCCCCGGAAACGACACGCGAACAGCGACGCCACCACCGACGAACGCGTTGATCGAACGAAGGTGTTGACGGACTCGAAAAGTCCGGCATAATAGGCGGCTCGCAACGACGAAAGACCCTCGGGTCCAACGACGAAGCAGCATCGGCAACAACGTCCACTCCGGTGAGACGGCCTTGAAAAAAGGTGTTGACGAAGCGGAAAAGCCGGCTATAATGGGCGGCTCGCTACGAAGGAAACTTCGCAGCACACGGGAACGGCGCTGAGGCCACTTCCCCGGATCTTTGAAAGTATGCGCAGGTATCTT
>NZ_JAXBQT020000031.1:0-47383 GCF_047520755.2 Stenotrophomonas sp. FR010
ACTCATCCGTGTACTGCTTGCTGTTGCCCATAAACACCTCGGTCATTGCCATGAATTATGGCGTCCGGATGTCTACGAAAGGCTGGTCGGTCCAGACCACGTCGGCGAAATGGCAGCCATCGAACCGGCGCAACTGCGGGCGGCAACTGTTACTGCACGCGAGCCGACCGTAGTGCTAAAGGTGCCGGAAATCGATTTCAGCAGGATTGCGGATTCACACCCCGTCATCTGGCGGCGGCTGGCCGCGACCCTTTCGCGCCGTCTAAAAGAGCGCAATCACATGATTACCCAACCTCGCGGACAGGTCCGGGTCTTTGTGATGTCGTCGGTGGAGGCGCTCCCTGTCACGCGGTTGCTGGTACAGCACTTCGAGCACGACCCGTTCCTGACGGTGGTATGGGACCACGGGGTGTTCCGCGCCGCCAACTACACACTTGACGAGCTCGAGCGCCAGCTGGAACAGGCAGACTTTGCCATTGCCGTGGCCCACGCGGATGACATGGTCATCAGCCGCGGTGACGAGTGGCCTGTCATGCGCGACAACGTCGTCTTTGAACTGGGTATGTTCATTGGATTCCTGGGGCGTCGGCGCGCCTTCTTGATGGAGCCGCGCGAAGACAAGCTGAAGCTTCCCAGTGATCTCACGGGGCTCACGACCGTCCCCTACCGATACACCCCTGGCCCGGACGCCCGGGCTTTGATTGCACCGGCATGCGAACAAATTCGCTCCCGCATTCTCGAAGCTGGGCCGAGGGACTGACGGTGGCACTGCTGGAAGAGATGACGGCCGCCGTGCAGGCGATAGCACAAACCCGATGGTCTACACGGAGAGGTCAAGTTGTACCCGATCCAGAAGATCTGCGATTGGGCAATGACGCAGTGGAGTTTGATCGTGCCACTGTTTTGTACGCGGACCTGAACGGCTCAACGAATATGGTCGACACCGAAGCCTGGCAGTTGAGTGCAGAGATCTACAAAGCGTTCCTGCACTGTGCAGCGACGATCATCAGGAAAGAGGGCGGCAAGATCACCTCCTACGACGGAGATCGTGTCATGGGCATCTGGGTGGGTGACCGGCAAGCCACGCCGGCGGCTAAGGCCGGGTTGAAAATCAACTATGCGGTCAAGATGATCGTCATGCCAGCGTTGAAAAAGCAGTACCCCGACTGGACAGGTACCGTGAGGCATGTCGTCGGAATCGACAGCAGCCCAATCCGAGCTGCTCGCACGGGTATTCGAGGCGGCAACGACATCGTCTGGGTTGGACGCGCGGCCAATCATGCGGCCAAGCTCACGGACCTGGACCTTGCCCCGTCAACCTGGATTACCGATGAGGTGTTCATCCGGTTGGCTGATGAGTTGAAGTACGGTGGAACGCCGCCGACTCTGATGTGGGAGGCGTTCCGCTGGAACCGGCAGGGTGGTCGCCGCATTCACGGATCAGACTGGGCTTGGCGCGTCTAAAGCGCCCTCTGCGGACCCGGCATTCGCAGGGCCAGCATGGCAGGGAAAGGGCGCACTGTTAGAGGCCGATTTCATGGCGCGGGAGTCAGGCAGCCGAGTCCTGCCCTCCGATGAGTGCGCGCCGGGAGAGGAACCCGCTGCCATTGCGGAGCTCTGGCAGAGGTTCATCTACGCACCGGCCCCTAGCGCCGCATTGATCTCAGCGAAGGCCTTCTCAAAGCGCTCCAGCGTTTCATTGATGGCCGTAGTTTCCGCGGCCAGCACGTGCTGATTCTGGATGAGCCAGTTGGCGGGAGTGAAATGATCCAGGGGCGGAACGGAAGCCCCCATGACATTAAACAGTGCTTCGGCCTGTTTGACCTGGCGCGTCAGGGCACCGTCTTGGCTGAACTGCCGGGCGGAAATTTGCCCTTTTCCCTTCAGACCGTAGGCACCGTTGAGGATGTCGGCGAAGACGGCGGGTGCGAAGAAGTCCTCAATGTCGCTCTCCGCCTTTCCGGTGAAATCCGTGGCTACCAAGACGCCGGAAGTCTTCATGATCTGAGACTCCCTCAGCCGCTGCACCTTGCCTTTATCGCCATTGCCGTAGTCACACAAGGCGACCATGTGGATGCCCTTGCCAGAGAAGAGCGAGGCGAACGATTGCACTTTGTCTATGCCGCCTGTGGGGCAGATCACCCACCGGCTGTCCAAGCCTTGGCGCTTGCGTTGCTTGAGCGCGTGCGATGCCGCCTGAAGATAGAGCACATCCGAAGGTCCTTCGACCAACAGGGTATGCGCTCCCACAAACAGGCTTTGGGTAACCTCGTAACCGAGATGGGCCTGAAGGGGGAACAGCGTGTCCTGATCGACGCTCAGGACGTCCGCGGAGACCTGTGTGCCCTTAACGGTGGGGCGGCGACGCTGGTCGTAGGTGACAACGTCCTCGACGACGCGAACGTCCGCAAGACGATCGGCCGGCACCATAAAGGGCGAGTGGGTGCTGTAGATGACCTGGTGGTCGGGGAGTAGACGCTCAATGATGTAGCGGAGCAGATCAGCTTGCGCCTTTCCATGTAGCGTCAATCCAGGCTCATCCAGAAGGATGATCGCACCGGGGTTCCTCTTTCGCATCTGCTTGAACTGCGACAGGAAGGAGAAGAACCAGACGAATCCGGCGCTGCGCTCAGACAGGGGCACCGAAACCTTGTGGTTGTCATTCCGAATGCGGATTTTGGCAACAGTCCCGCTATTGAAGGGGGCGGGATCCTCGGAGAGGCCTTGGGCAAGCGCTATCTCTACACTGAGCGCGTCGTTCTGACTCCAAAACTCGAAGATCTCATCGGTAATTTCATTGGAGGCGGCTTGGCAACGTGCGTTGAGCTCTTCCAGGCGTGTGCTGGACTGCAATTCGCTGACCGACGTCCCGGCGTACTCGAGGAAGTCGAGGAAAATCTGGTCACCCGGGGAGATCGTCGCGCCGCTTTGGGTGTCACGAGACAGCTTGTCCAGCGATATCTCCCCGGACATGCGATCAAAGTGAGAGGTATAGAAGAACGCCGGCATCCTTTTCTGCAGGATATCGATGGCCGCCAGCACTGGTTTCCCCTTGCGGAAGCCGCTGATGGACCGCTTGACCGCCTGCAATTGGTCAGACGGCTCGGGGTGCGCATCTATCTCGACCACGAGTCGATCCAGCAATATCTTGGAAAACTTCTCCCGCTCTTCGCCTGCCACACCGTGCTGGTCGAGCAGAAACGCGCGCACCACGTTGGGATCGACGTGAATGCTCCAAGTGCTGTGGCCACTGTAATCTGTCGTTACGTCAACGGTCGTACTACTTAACGCGCCGGCACCCAGGACGTCGGCGACCGCCTTTTGGTCTTCGTGGCTGAGCTCCCAGGTCAGGGTGGCAACCGGTGCGGGTTCGTCGTCGTGGCGTTCCTCATACCGCGTGAGGAAGCGGCGGGGGTAATCGCGCACCGTGTCGTAAGCAAACTGGTCGGCGATGGGACGGGTACCAAACAACGCCGTCAGAATTGCAGTCTTGCCCGCCTCGTTCTTACCGACCAAGCAGGTCAGCTCTCCGACATCGAACGTTCCGGAATCCTCTGCAGAACGGAAGTTTCGGATCCGTGCCTTGACTAGCTTCATGCTGCCCCCTGATTCCTGCCGTGGATGGTGCGCGTCTTGTGCAGGATAGGGCCCGAGCGGGGCACATTCAACGCGCACTGCTGGCCGCTCGGGCCGGAGGCTCAGTCCTCATCCATCAGGCGCGCGGCGGGGTTGCTGCCGACGCCGCCCTGCTGGAAATATCCGATCACGCTGGCCACGGAGCGGTGATCGGTCATCGCCATCAGCGCCGGCAGGGCCACCCCACGCCGCGCACCTTCGGTAACAAAGCCCGAGCGCAGGCTGTGGCCGGCAAAGTCCCCGTCCAGACCGGCCAACCGCGCCCGGTCCTTAACGATGGCGGCGACCGCCTTGCCGCTGAGCGCGCCGCCCAATGACCGTGGCCAGACGCGCCGGAACAGGGGGCCGTCGGTAATCTCGGCCACGTCCAGCCAGTCCTGCAGTGCGGTGGCTGCCTCTCCCAGGATGGGCTTGTCGGGGCTGCTGCCAACCACTGGCCCGGACTGCAAGGTTTTTCCGTGATCCAAGCGATAGGTGTAGCCGCCTTCGGGCAGTCGGGTGAGGTGATTCACCGTCGCCTCGGCGACTTCGCTGCGGCGGCGCCCGCCGCTAGCAAAGGCAAAGTAGAGCAGGGCGCGATCGCGCTTCCCCTTGAGCGAGGTGTCGCAGGTGGCCGCCATTGCGCGCAGATCTGCGGCTGACAGCGCGGTCTTCTTGGCCGGGCGCTCGCCTCGTTTGTGAGAAGCCCTGCGCCCCTTGGACAGTAGGGTCCTCACGGCGCGATTCTCGCAAGGGTTGTCTTGGCGGGCCTGCTTGTGGGCCGCCGACAAGACCGCCACCCGGTGGACCAGGCTGGAGAACGCCAGCGGCCCAGGCTTCTTCTTCAGGCCCGCATGCACCAAGGCACTATCCAAGTCTGCAGGCAGATCCCAACGAAGCCCCAAATCGCCTGAGCGCCCCATGTGATCCACGATGAACTGAACCACTGCCGCCGGGGGGACGGGTAGGGCGATGGGCCTGCCATAGCGCCCTTCGAACCAGCCCGCCCAATAGCGCAGGGCGCCGGCGTAGCTGCGAATGGTGTTAGGCGCTTCGGCCTCCTGCAGGATGTCTCGCACCGCTTCTGCGGCGGAAGTGGCCAGCCGCTCCGGAACCAGCCCCGAAACGAGTTCCCCTGACGCAGCAGTGATATTATTCATATGTACTATGTATTGTGCACTATGATTAGGTTGAGCTACATCTGATAAATATGCCTTATCAGACATGGCCTGCCAATTCTCACCGTTCCGCAGAAGGACACCCAATGGCCAAGGGCATCAGCGAACTGGATGTGCACCAGGCAGCGGACGACATCATCGCCGCCGGCGAACGTCCCACCGTCGAGCGAATCCGAGCCCACTTGGGCACCGGCTCGCCCAACACCGTCACGCGTTGGCTGGAGACCTGGTGGCAGACCGTAGGCTTTCGCCTGCGCCAGCGCGCCATTGAGGCGGCGGTTCCAGGCATCCCAGAGCGGGTAGCTCACCTGAGCCAGCGTTTGTGGCAGGCCGCGCTGCAGGATGCCGGCGAGCTCGCTCAGACCCAGCTGGAGTCGACCAGGCACGCACTGGAGGAACGCGAGCGCCTGCTGGAGGAGGACCGGGTGGCCCTGACGCTGGCGATTGAGGCCAGCCAGAAGCGCGAAAGGGAGGCTCAGGTCCAGACTCAGGCCGCCGCCACCACCGCGGAGCAGTTGGCGGCACAGGTCTCCCAGATGACGGCACAAGTACAAGACCTGCTGCGCCAACGCGATGGAGCCTATGGACGGGCGGAGCGACTCGAGCAGGAACTGGATGCCGTACGCCGCAGTCTGGGCGAGGCCGCGGCCGCTCACGAAGAAGAGAGGAGGGCGCTCCAGGCGCACGTCAGGGCAGTGGAGGATCGTGCCCATACGGAGGTTGACCGGCATCGCCAGGCGTTGCGGTCAGCCGAGCAGGAGTGGGGGCGGGAGCGCATGGCCTTGGCCACCTCATTGCGAGAGAGCGAGCAACAAGCCATTGCTGCTGCCAACCGCGAGCAACAGGCATTGCGCCGACTGGAAGGCGTGAACGCGCGGGCTGATGGCTTGGAGGCGCAGCTGACGTCACTGAAGGAAACCACTCGGCAAGTTACCGAGGCACTCCGACAAGGGAGAGCGAACACGGCAACGCCAAGCAGGCAAAGCAAGCCACGCCGCACCGCGCCCAGAAGAGTGGGCGAGCCGACACAAGAACCCAATAGCAGGAAATCTAAGACTTGAGGCCATCCATTCGATCAAGGCTTCTTTCCCCGAAAGACTTGGAGGACGTACACGCCCCCCCCAAAGTTCATCCTCGACCGCGCCCGAGAGCACGGCGCGACAGGCCCCGTACGAACGGTAGAAACCAGCACGCCGGAGGAGGAACGCCATGAAGCAGGGAAGAACTGACAGAGATTGGGCGGTGGTCGCTGTGATGACCTTTGCCGCAGGAGCCGTCTTGACTTGGGCACTCATGAGCAAGCCGAGTCCCAAATCCGCCACGTTAGCGCTTGACTGGCCGGCGTGGGTGCAAGCGATCGGCAGCATCGCAGCCATCATCGCCGCGGGACTGATCCCCCTTTGGCACGCCAGAGTCAGGAGACGGGAGGTCACACAGTCCCTCATAGAGCTGATTTCCTATGCGCGATTTCCAGCGACACTGATGCTGGCGCAGTTCGAGGGAGGATTCGGCGGCCCCCGGCTGATCTTGGCAGATCTGACCCAGCTTCATAAGGCTTTCGATTCAGTCAACTATGTTGACGTGCCGAACCGATCCTTGGCGATTGCGCTGCAGCAATCAGCAACGGCTGTGAGTGCACTTAAGGAGATCCAGGAACTCTTTCTGAGAAAAGAAGAGATGAAAAAGGGGCGGGGGAGCGAGATCGTTAAAAAGTACCTGCTCATGCTCGATAGAGCCGTCGAAGAAGCAATCAAGGCAACCGGTCAGCGGCCTCGAGACTTCAACTACGACACAATCGTGCTGCCTAATGAATAGCCCATGCAAATGCTGTTCGTTACAACTACGCGGTAATAGTCACAAACCTCTCTCTAGTAATCCACTGCCGAGGGCTATCCGGCAAATCGTGCGGAGTCGGAGGGAGTAGCTGGCGTCTGAACGGGGGAACTCGCCTGGCGATGTAGCAGGGGCCTGGTGCACTGGACTGTAACAGAGCAGTTTCACTGTCACCGCGCCTTGTTACGGTAAAGAACCTCCGTTACATTCGCTGCTATGAACGACCTCGACGCCGCAGCCCGCTATCTTCAGGGTCTACTACCCGACATGGTCGGTGAGCTCGAGCCCTGGCCCAGCTCCAAGACGCGCGGCTTACCCCACTTCCTCGCCACCCTATTCGGCCTGGCCGAGCTTGACCTGCTCGGCCACAGGGTGCTGCTGGCCACCGTCCCGGCGCAGACGGAACCGTTGCCACCTTTGCGGCTGATCGCGCAGGTGCATCGATTGGCGGAAAAGGCCGGCTTGAGGGTCATTCTCGTGCTCTCCGGCGTTTCGCCCTACATTCGCTCCAAGCTCATCGAGTCTCGGGTGGATTTCGTTGTGCCTGGTAGCCAACTGTTCGCTCCGAGCTTCCTGATGAGCTTACGCGAGCGCGATTCGTCTCCAAGGGTGCTCACATCCGCTGGGGAGCGGTTGAGCCATCCGGCACAAGCGGTTCTGATCGCGGCCCTGTTGCGGCCCGACTTGGAGGAGCGCGGCATCCCTGGCAGCGTCCCGTGGGTGCCGCTCGACCTGGCGCGCGAGGCAGGCTACTCACGCATGACTGCCTCGCGGGTCGCCCGTGAACTGGTGGCGGCTAACCTCGTCAGCGCCCAGCGCGAGGGGCGGGAGACGAAGCTACGGTTCTTGAAAGCGCGCCGCTCCTTGTGGGCGGTCGCGCTGCCGCGGCTGCGCTCGCCGGTGCTGCGCACCACTTGCATCGGCAAAAGTGGCTTGGACATGCTGCTGGCCGATCATTGTCGTGCTGCGGGAGAAACCGGCCTGTCCGTTCTCACCGAACTGGCGGCGCCATCGCGTCCGATCGCTGCGATCGGACGAGACTGCTTCCGTCGGCATCCGGAGCCGGAATGGTTTCCCGTGGCCGGCGAGGGCTATGCAGACGTGCAGCATTGGGCGTACTCCACCCGCCTGGGTGGCGCGGGCACCGTCGTGGACCCGTTGTCGCTGTACCTGTCCTTGCAGGGACAGGGCGACCCGAGGCTGAACGGCGCGCTGCGGGACCTGCTCGATGAGGTCTTCGTCTGATCGCAGGCGCGCGGGAGCTCGGCGAGTGGTGCCTGAACTCCGGTACCAGTCCGCGGTCATCGGGGCCGTTGCGCTGGCCGTCGTAACGCAGGAAGCGAAGCGGCAAGTGGGGCCACGAAGGATCTGGAACGTGGTGCTGAGCGTGGAGGCGCTGACGCTTGCGTTCGGCCAGCGGTTCTCGGGGGGATATCGAGGCAGCGGCTACGAGGTGCGCCAGCCCTCGGACCGACACTCAACGTTCTATCGCTTCCGGCGGCCTGCGCCCAGAAACTGCAGGAGTGGCCGACGGGTCGTTTCGACCTGATCGTCTGCAGCGGGATGGACGACTAACCCGGGCCGGATGCCCTGCTCGAACTGCGTGACGGTGCGCATGGGGCGACGAAGGACGGTAGCCTGCTGGTGGCTTGCCAATGGCTGCCCATCCTTCAAGTAGCAATGCCTTGGGCGCATGCGCTGGCTAGGATTGTGCCGCGCTGAATCTGCTTCTGGCCGGCAGACGATCACCCTCGAAGTCGCAGGGCTAGGACAACTGATCTCAATCATGGAGGGATAGATGTGGCCTAACCCTTAACAACTCCGTGAGGGCGGCTTACATCGCATCCACAGTGATGCCATGAAGGATCATTGAAGCATGCTGGGACGCAAGTTTGTCCAGCGCAGGTGCATGCGGACTCGAGGTCCCGAACAGCTCGTGGAACAGCACACCCATTACGATCGGAGCCATGATTGAAAAGGCCATGAGATTTGAGTCGCCGGCGCGGACGGTCCCCTTGGCCTGCGCCCGCTCGACAGCGCTTGCCACCAGCCGGATCATGCGAGATGCAACTTCGTCATGCCAGATCCTCGCAAGCTCAGGAAACATTCGGCTCTCCGATAGCACCATTCGCAATGCTGCAGACAAGCGGGCATCGCCACCTGATGAGACCGCTCGCTGGAGGAGCGTCGGGATTAGCTCCTCAATCGACCCGTCGAAGGTCGCCTGTGCCGTCTCAAGGCCTTCCAGATTTGTGGAGATCAACTGGCGCGCTGCGGCTCGAAACAGCTCTTCCTTGGTTTCAAAGTAGAGGTAGATCGTGCCCTTCGCGACTCGTGCGCGCTTCGCGATATCAGAGAGCTTTGCGGCAGCAAAGCCGTTCTCAAGGAAAACATCTACCGCAGCGTCTACAATCTCGAGCGGCCGCGCCTCCTTGCGACGACTCCACTTAGGTTGCATCTCGCTCACGTGCTCAATCTCTTGCCCATGCGGGAATCCCAATAGCGCTGCAGCTCGTCTAGGGACTGCGTTGGCTGTGCCAATCCCACCCAAGTGTCAGGCCGCAGAACGTAGACAGCGTCCTGCTGACGTCCAGCGCGGCCATGTTCTTCGTGCCAGGTAAACTCGCGAAGAGCCATGCCGCGGCTGTCGCACCAGCCCTTTAGTTCAGTACTGGCTCGTCCATAGACATGGACCTGCCAGCCGATTTGCTCTGAGATCGCGTAGTTGTCCTCACCACGCGTCTTCACCCAGGGCAGGCGATCGCCGCCTTCAATCTTTCCAGCCTTGCCCTGGCTCAAGGGGCTATGCGATCTACAGCATCATCATGATCAACGTTGTCTTCCACGTGATCCCGCTGATTCTCGGGGTCGGCTACGGCGCGGGAACGCTAACTGCGATCATCATCTTCATCCCCCTCTGCGCCTGGATGATCTACACATCCTTTGGCGCGGGTCGTATGAGCTATCGAGCACTAGCCCTTTTGGTTGGTGCGGGAGTGTTGTTCCATGCCCTACTCACTATTCCGATGATTCTCCTGCTGCAAGGTGCAATCTCAGAGACGTCCGTAGTCATGATTCAGGTAGCCAACCCCTTTGTGCTGATGGTCATCTTGTCGGCGGCGGAGCGCTCGCGCTTGAGCATGCCGGCAAGGCAGCGTCGGCCAAGTGCCTCTCGCTAGCTCGAGTCTTCTTCGGCGCCTAGTCAGACCTCCCATCCCGTCTCGCTCACGCAGCCGCTTCGGTGACCCCTGGCGGACAAGGCGGAGCAACTTTAATGGTGCCTGTCCCCGCCTGTGTTGAGGCGGGGTAGCAGCTTGCAATGGCGTTAGGGATTCTCGATGGGAGCCAGATCATTTGCCCCTATTGCTCGATGGAGGAGGGGGCTGGCTCGCTCCTATTGAGCCGACGCCTTGCCCGGGCCTTTGTATCTGCTCAGCCAATAGCTGTAAGGCGTGGGTAGCACGCTGGCTGGGAGCTCCTGGCCAAGCGCAATGGCCATTTGGTACGGATAGTGCGGATTGGATAGGTGGGCCCGCCCGATCATCACTAGGTCAACCTAACAGTCCGCTACAACGCGCTCGGCAGTCTGTGGATCATCGATGCACCAACCTGTGGCCACCGGAAGCCCAGTTTCATTAGCAAATCGCTCAGCAAGGGGTGCCAGGAACGCCTGTGTACCCCATGGGACGCGGCCACCAAGAGCACTGAAGCCAATGCTCACGTTGAGCAGATCAAGCCCCAACTCTCGCATTTCTTTGCCAATCTCAATGGAGTCGACCAGTGCTTGGCCATCGCGCGAGTTGTACTCCACAACTCCAAAGCGCGCGGTCAGCGGCAGATGCTCGGGCCAAACCTTACGGACGGCCGCCAATGTCTCCAGCAGGAAGCGTGCTCTGTTCTCCGCACTGCCACCGTAGCGATCCTCCCGCTTGTTGCTGTCGGGGCTGAAGAAGCTCTGCGCCAGATAGCCATGAGCGAAGTGAAGCTCCAGCCATTCAAATCCTGCAGCAAGCGCACGCTTGGCTGCAGCGACGAAATCCGCTTGAACGCGATGAATGTCCTCAACCGTCATCTCGTTGGGAACTCTATCGAGCGAGCCGCCAAAGGCGATCGGCGAGGGACCAAGGATCGCCCATCCTGCGGGATCATCGGCTGCGATGTGGTCATCGCCTTGCCATGGCCGATTTGCACTAGCCTTGCGCCCTGCGTGGCCGATCTGGATGCCAGCTACGGCACCGCCTTGCTTGATGGCAGAAGCGATGGCTGCCATTCCTGGAATTTGCTCATCACCCCACAGGCCAGCACATCCCGGGGTGATGCGTCCTTCCGGAGACACGGCGGTAGCCTCGACAATCACGAGCCCAGCGCCTCCGCGCGCAAGCGCGGCATAGTGGCTGAGATGCCAATCGTTGATACGGCCGTCCTCCGCACTGTACTGGCACATGGGCGGCACCGCGATACGATTCTTAAGAGTGACACCTTTGAGCTCGAATGGGCTAAACAGGGCAGACATAAACGGGGCTTTGGGGAGAGCAAGAGGAGCAAGCACGGGGATTTACTCCGGCTTAGGACGTTGACTTGGCGGCTCGAGCTGCTTCCACCAGGCCGTCCAGCCAATCCTGGTGACCATTGATCATTGGATTCGGCTTGGCCAGACGCAGGGCTTCTGCAGGCTGTCCCTTCTGCGTCTCCTGCGTGAGGATCCGCACTCGGCCACCATCAAGGTCTTCGACAATCCACGCATGATGAACGTCAAGTCGATCGGCAGACCCGGGCTCACCGGCCCAGCCATGCCAAGCGATCCGGCCCGGACCCTCGGAGGTAGGAGCCTCATGCTCGACGCATTGAGCCTCCACGGGGAAGCCAAAGGTTTCAAAGTAGAATCGATCCCCGTTTCGCAACAGAGGGCCGGCGCCATCGTGGAAGCGCACATTGGCTGAATTTCCGTAGTAGGTCGGCCACAGACGTGGCTCTTCAAGCAACGGCCAAACATCAGCTGCGGCAAGGCCGAGGACGATCAGCTCATTCGAGACAAAGTTTTCGGTGTAACCAGGAAGGTAGCCTTCCGGCCAACGAATGCCGTTCATTTTCATCATATGCTCCTTAGGGCTAGCGGCGCGGCTCGCCGATGAATCGTTAAAATTACGTTCGCCAGCTTCTAACTTGCAGACCTCTGACTTCTACAGCCGAGACACTTGCTCCGTACCGTCGTGTCTCAGTTTGGCGAGGACTGCCTGGCAGTCGAAAGCTGGCTGAGGGTGTGCGTGGAGCTAGACGTACGCGCCAGCTGAATACGTAAGCTCGTAGCTGTGGCTGTAGATCTCCAGGATGTTGCCCAGCGGATCCTCCATGTAAACCATCCGATAGGGCTTCTCCCCTGGGAAGTACTCTCGAACCGGCATTCGCTGCTTTCCACCAGCTGCCACAATCCGAGCGGCCAGGCCTTCAACGTCCGGATCCTGAATACAGAAGTGGAAGACGCCCGACTTCCAGTACTCGAAGTTGTTCGCGGGACGCTCGGCGTTATTGAACTGGAAGATTTCGACTCCAACCCGGTCACCAGTGGATAGATGTGCAATGCGGAAGCTGCCCCATCCAGGCCCAAACACATCCGTGCACATCACGCCAATTGCGCTTTCGTCTTCAGCAATCCTGGTCGGCGGCATGACGAGGTACCAGCCCAAGACTTCTGTATAGAAGGAAACCGCGGCATCGAGATCGGTAACAGACAGGCCGATGTGGGAGAAGGCGCGAGGGTAGGGAGGGGGTAGGGCAGGCACGGCACACCACTGAAGAGAGGGGTAGCCGCAAGATTAGACCCTGCAACTCAACCATGATCTGATCCATTTTTATCAGATTGATAAAATATTCTTATGCTGAATGAGCATTGGCTCCGATCCTTTCGGGCTATCGCAGAGGTCGGGAGCTTTACCAGGGCCGCAGGCCAGCTGCAGCTCACCCAGGCTGCGGTCAGTCAGCATGTACGTCATCTTGAGCAACAGCTGGGTGCCCTGTTTCTGCGCAGACCACGATTTATTGAGCTGACGCCGGCGGGAATGGCTCTATTGCAGTACTGCCAAGAGATGGATTCGGCCGATCGCCGGCTTCAAGCCAAGCTCGCGAGCGCGGACAGCGATCAGGGGGAGTTTGCGCTGATAACCCCCGGGAGTGTTGGCCTTGCTCTTTACCCGGTGTTGCTGGACTTCCAGCGCACCCATCCCGGCTTGATCATTCGTCATCGCTTCTCGCCGGACCCAGAAATCCTATCGGCGGTACTGGAGAAGAAGTACGAGGTGGGTCTACTTGCACTTCGGCCGGATGACCCTCGGCTGCGGGCTGAGCCCTTCACCGAGGAGGCGCTTGAGCTGGTAGTTCCGAGAGGTGCCTGCGCGGACAGCTGGGCGGATCTTCAAAAGTTGGGTTTCGTTGATCATCCAGATGGCCAGGCTATGGCCACCCGCCTTCTCGCCCGCAAGTTCCCAGGAAATCCAGGCGTACGCGCGCTTCCTATACACGGCTTCACCAATCAGGTTGCGCTCATCCTTGAGCCGGTATCGCTCGGGCTGGGATTCACTGTCATTCCGCGACACGCCCGTGAATCCTTCGCTCGGCAAGACGCAATTGAGGTGGTTGACTGTGGATCTCCGGTGGTTGACACCCTCTGGATGATCCATCGATCCGAATGGCCACTGTCTGGGCCAGCTAAATGGTTGACCCAACAGCTTCGAGGCCTGCCTCGATTCAGCGGGAGGAGGGCTCCACCTCTCGCTGGAGCGGACTGAGGCCCCTTCTATACTGGTCTGGGGTCCGGCCAGAGTGTCGCTTGAACATCTCACTGAAAGACGTTGAGTTTGCATAGCCCAGATCGTCTGCAATCTGCGTAATTGATCGGTCTGAACCCAAGGCATCAATTGCCCTCAGAAAACGAAGCCGACTGCGCCACTCTCCGAACCCCATCCCTAGCTCGCGCTTTGCCAAGCGCTCAAGTGATCGAACACTAATGTGGTGGCGCTCTGCGACCTCAAGTGCCGACGGAGAGTCCTGAAGGGAGGTCTCGGCATAGCTCAGAATCCGCTTTAGCACGTCACCGCTGGCCAGCGGCAGGAAGCTCGACATCACCGGCGCGGCCAGAATCAGGTCAAGGGCGACCGCGGAGAGTCGCCGGTCTTCTGGCTTAACGGCCTCGCCGATGTCACGACGGGCCAGTTCGTCCAAGATCTCCCTAAGCAACGAGCTAACCGCTAACGCAGTCGGAATGCTGGGCATCTGCGCCGACGCGCCGACCGAAAGGTATGCGGATCGATAAGCAACCGCACCACGGTTTCGGGATGAGTGGTGAACACCAGGCGGAATCCATATCGCATAGTGGGTAGGGGACACCATCCAGTCCTCGCCTACCTGTAACTCCATGACACCCTGCGCAACATAGTTGAACTGCCCCCACGGATGCACACGAGCATCCCAGTCGGAGGGAGGCAAAGTCCCTTGCCGAACGTAGATGTCTCCAGGGATGGAGCTGAACGAGGGGACGGGGTCCATTGCCATGTCGCATTCAAGATGAAGATTGGCGCAAATTATGGATGTAACGAAATTCCGCCAAGTCTACGCTACTGGCTGTTGATATCCAGTATCTGAGGATGCCATGTACTACCTGCTCCCCCTCCTGGCCTGCCTTCTCTGGGGCGCCAACACCATCGTTACAAAGCTCGCTGCAGGGACCGTCGGCCCGGTCGATATTAGCTTCTGGCGATGGCTTGCTGCGGCCATCATCTTGCTCCCATTCGCCCTGCCGCGCCTGAAGTCGAACCTAGCGGTCCTGAAAGCCAATTGGGCACGCTTCCTCGTGCTCGGTGCTTTGGGCGGTGTCATGTTCCAATGCCTGGCGTACTACGCCGCACATTTCACTTCTGCGACCAACATGGGCGTTATCCAGGCACTCATCCCGTTGATCGCTCTTGCCTTGTCGCGCATCTTCATGGGTCACGCAGTCCGCGGTGGCGCAGTGATTGGTTCGATCATCTCCTTGGTTGGGGTGATAGCGGTAGTGTCCCATGATGACTTTGAAGCCTTGGTTTCCCATGGAATCAACAAAGGTGACGCCCTGATGCTGCTGGGCGCTTTGGCTTTTGCCACCTACAATTTGCTGATGCACAAGTGGCGCATTCCCGTAACGCTGATCGAATCCCTGTTTCTTCAAGCCATGTCTGCAACGATCCTGCTGCTACCTCTTTTCCTTGTCGCAGGCACTGGCGTCCAGGGTGGCGCAGCCATCGGCTGCATTGCATTCGCAGCAATCGGCGCTTCGATCATGGCACCGTTGGCATGGATGACCGGCCTGCATCGGCTGGGCTCTGCTCGCGTGGCCGGGTTCTTCAATCTCGTCCCGATCGTCACTGCATTGCTTGCGGTGGTGGTCCTCAAAGAGTCTCTGAGCACCTGGGTCGTGGGTGGCGGTTTGATGGCAGTATTTGGTGTGGTACTGGCGGAGTACGCAGCTCGCAAGAAGCCTGACGAGGTCATGGTCGTGGATGACACCTCGACCAAGCGCTGAAAGACAATTGCATAGCTGCAGTTCAAATGAAAACGGGCCGCTTGAGGCCCGTTCTCCTTGTTCGGGGAACGCTTCTTCGGCTAGCCAGGTTCAAAGGGCCCTCTCCTCAAGGTGAAGTTGCATCTAGACAGCGCTCTTCAGCTGAGTTGGGCACATGCCGGTTAGTCGGCGAAACATTGCAATAAAAGGGGAGGGGCCGCTATAGCCCAGCCGCTTGGCAACATCACCAACTTTGCAGTCGCTCTGGAGGAGAGGGAGGGACGCAGCAAGCTTCAGCCTCTGGCGCCACTCACAACATCCCAGGCCAGTAGCGGCAACCCAGCGTCTTGCAGGAGTCCGAGAGGATACGCCAGCAACTTCTGCCCATTGAACTAGTGACTGGCCACTTCCTGGATCGGCTTGTAGCGCATCGATGATGGGGGCTAACAAGCGCGAAAACGCCAAGAATGCGCGGCCAAAGCTTCTGTTCCGGTAACTCAGCGAATGACCGGGGATCACCCCAAAGCGGAAAGGCTAACAGTAGGAACCGGGGATGCTTCGCGGCCCAGCTGCGCATCTTGCGCTGCCGCCGCCAAGCGATAGCCTTTGCGTCTCGAAGCTTGTGTAGGGCGCAATCCTCCACGTCAGACAGTCGCGCCGAAAGGGTATAGGCCCCGCGACAAGCCCATCGGAGGCATTTAGGGGTTCGCTTTAGCGACCTGTGGAGCTGCTGTGGAGTGGGCCGGAGAAATGTCTTCACATCAACAACTGTAAAGACGTCGCTTCACCCGGATCTACACGAGGGTTCAGACCCCACGGTTCCACAAAACAGCCTAAAGTTTCGACCCGGCACGCCGAGGCCGATCTACGTCACGGATTTCCGGCAGGGCGTGCCCCTTCCATCCGGTTGGCCGTCTGTCACTGGCGTGTGCGCCTGGTCCCGACCGGCCGGCAAGAAGCGCGAACCTACCGCTACACCCTAAGGGGCTTTAGTCTTTGATTCGCTTCTCAAAGTTTGTGATCAACTTGCCCAGCGAAAGGCCTGTCAGGCGGGCGATATCTCTCAGCTCCACCACATCAACCCTTCTCTTGCCTGTTTCGACGTCGCTGATGAATGACTGGCTGCGGCCCAGCATGCTGGACACCTGGGCCTGGGTCAGACCGGCAGCTAGCCGCGCCTCGCGAACAGCCTCAATGAGGGCAGCGTACTCTTTTCGATGGATGGACTTCGACACGACCGCGCCTTGGCTGAGCGGCCTAGAAAGCTATATCCAGTTCTCCGATATCTAAAAACCAGATATTCTGTCTTCTTCATTGACAGGGGGACGCATGAGCGAACAGCCATACCGCTTCATCACCGCGGCCAGAAGCAGAGCAACACTGATCCTGGCAGCATCAGCACTGCTAGCTGCCTGCAGCGGTCCGACAGACAAGAAGATGGTTACGAATGGAACCCAGCAGCAATACCGGCAGTCAATTGACGCTATCGACGCGGAACTCAATGCCCACGAAAGAGCGGCCTTCAACTGGGCAGTCGCTGGGATGAACCTTGAAGAGGGTCGGCAGGGAATCATTACGTACAGGGCCAAAAGCTGCCTAAGCGACTGAATTTCAAAGTTGATTGCTCGTCTCTCGATCAGGTTCTCCCCATCTATGGGGTCTGTTCAAGCACCTTGGCTGTGTAGCTCAGCGGCGCCACTTCCCTTTCAAGATCCAGGTGGTAGTCGCCGAAGCGATTGATGTGGCTGGTCCGATAAGGCGACAGGCCGGCCAGGATCTCGGGCGTCAGTTCAATCCCCTCCTTCCTCATCTCGGCCAAGGTCCGGCTCATGCCTTCCACGTTGTGGAGGATGATCATGTTGGCCACCAGCTGGCTGTACTTGATGATCTTGCGCTGCTCGTGTTGGACGTTCTCAGCAATGATCCCCTGGCTGCCAAAGAACACCCATTTCACGAAGCCGTTGTATTCCTCGCTCTTGTTGGTGGCAGCATGGATCGTTTTGCGGATCTCATTGTCATCAATGTAGCGCAGCAAGAACAGCGTTCGAACGGCCTTGCCAAGTTCCCGGAAGGCGAAGTACAGCTTGTTCTTCCGGCTGTAGGTGCCCAGCCGGCGCAGGATCGAGGACGCGGTGATCTTGCCCAATCGGATTGAGATCACCACCCGCAGCATGTCGTGGAGATGGGTGGCGATCAGTTGCCAGTCGATGCTGTCCCCGAACAGTGCCTGGATGTTCTTATAAGCCCTACCCGGTTCGGGCCGAAAGAATGTCAGGTCCTTGATGTTCCGGATCCGGGGCATCAGCTGGATGCCCAGCATGTGGGCCAGGCCGAAGACCGGATAGCTTTGGGCCTGCGTGTCGCCATGGACGATCTCAGGCTGGATGTCGGAAGTGTTGGCCAACAGACCGTCGAGGATGTAGATGCCCTCGTGCACGCCACAGGGAATGAAGTGGCTGAACGGCGCTACGTATTTGTCGGACACGTGGCAGTAGCCGATGCCACCGTAGCCGCCGTAGCGGATGTGATACTCCGACAGCAGGTTGTCCTCGTAGACGCTCCACTTCGTGCCATCAGCTGATGCGCTCTTGCCGCTGCCCCAATAGCCAGGCAGGTCGAATCTGTTGTAGGTATTGATGACCTCCACGATGGCCTTCTCAAGCACATCCTCGGTCACGTATTTCAGGTTGAGCCAAGCGACTTGGCGCCGGCTGAAGCCCTTGATCGACCGCGCCGTCTGCGTCGGCCCCAGGTTGCAGCCATAGCAGAATAGCGTGGTGATCACACGTCGGGGCAGATCTTCGACCTGGCTCTCGGTGCCGGCGATCGGGCGGAAGAAACGGTGCAGATCCAGCCATTGGCTGGCATCGATCAGGACATCGACGATGCTGGATTCTGGAAGCCGTTCGGCGATGAGGCGATCCACCGTGGTAATCGCGCTGGAGACTTCGGCGCGTTGCCCCTTCCGCAGCACCAGGCGCCCATCCAGGATGTCCGCATGTACGTTCTCCGGGAAACGCGCGTCGACCTCATCGGCCAGGGAGGTCAGTTGTGCACGTAATCCCGCCACGAAAGACTCGGCGTCGGTGGGCAGGCCTGACACCTGGCCGTAGGCTTCCAGTTCCTGGGCCAAGGTGGCTTCATCGACCAGCTGCTCACGGTAGTCATCAAACCGTTCGCTGCTGGGAATGAAGAGATCTCCGGACTTCAGTTCGTCCTTGACCTGCACCAGCACGGCCAGCTCGAAGTACTTACGGTGCATCCAGCCGGCGCCGGCTGCACTGGCCCGCTTGCCGAACACGTGCTGACACCAGAGCTTGGACATCCAGTCAAAGTCCTTTTCCGGGTCCAAACCGAGGGAGGCGACCTCGATCAGCTCACGGCGCTGGTTGCGCAGCGAGAGCACCGCTGCGATCAGCGGCTCCATGCCGGCGTCGTGGCTGGTCGCCCGAAGTTTCATCAGCTCCAGCCCATTGAACAGCAGCGGCCTGACCGCGCCATAGGGCTGCAGCATGAAAGGCAGGTAGTTCTTCCCGGCGTAGGCCATATGTTCTTCGCATTCGGCCAGCAAGGTCGACACTTCCGCTTCCAGGCTGTTGTCGATGGCATCCACGCGCTGACTATCGCTGCCGTCTAGCTGATAGGCCTGCAGGATTTCCTTGAGCTGGCCGATGAGGAAGTCGGCCCGTTTGGCATGTTCGAGCTGGTAGGCCAGCAATTTCTGCTGGGCCGTGTTCTCCAGCCCGCGCACCTGCTTGATGAACAACTCGGCTGCATCATCCAGTGTCTTGGCATGCTGGGCGCGAATGAAGATGGTGGCCAGCGCATAGCGCTTGTCCGGAGCCAGTTCGGCCAGCTCGCTGGCGTCATAGGCCCGAGCCATTGCACGGAACTGCTTGAGCTTGGGCACCGGCACATCGATGGGAGGCAGCTGGTCGGCCAACTGCTGCAGCATGCGGATGTGCTGCAGGTAGAACCGAACTTCCTTGTTGGTGGGCCGGCCGGGCTCGCGCTTGAGTGATTGCCAGCCGGTGAACCTGGACCCTTCCGGTGCGCGCAGCAGTTCGTCGATGAGCGTGCGCGTGGCAGGCGTCAGCGCGTGGCTGATGCTGCGGTAGTAGCCCAGATTGACCCGCTCACGGGCGCCGATGGCGGCCAGCTCCAGAGTGCGGAAACCGGGCAGTTCGTAGCGATGGTGCACCAGCTCTTCGAGCAGGACGTTCACGATGTCCGGGATGGTGTGCTTGGTCTGGGCTGCTCCGGTGGCCACTGTGTCCAGCCAAGCCAAGCCCGATTTATCCAGGGGACGTACCCCGATGAATTGCCGAAGCTGCGGCATATGCCGGCGCTGGCTGCCGGAAGCGTCGTAGCGTTCGAGCTGGTCGGTGTCCAATACGCGCCCGAGTCGGGCGGCCTTGGCGATGTGCTTCCGGATCCGCTCGGGTACGTCGGCCAACAGCGTGAAGTAGCCCAAGCGTTGGAAGAGCTTGAGATGAATCAGTACCGCCAGCTGCGGACCCGGCTGGGTGGTCAGCTGCTTGGCGAATGCAATCTCAGCGGCGGTCGGGGTATAGATCTCCTCCAGTTCCTTGGCGGTGGGATCAGGCTTCAGTCGCGGGTAGGCGGTCTCGTGAAGGGTAGCCATTGGATCCGGAGGGTGTGAGGGGGATCAGTCCCAGTGCCGGCCGTCGTCTGTACTGAGCGACGCTTCCAGGAAGCACTGGTGCGTATCGGCCATGCGGTGCATGTCATCGAGCAACGTGGCCAGGATTTCATCCAGATCCCTTTCGGGATCGGTGGGAGCAGTCAACTGGTACTCGCTGCTGGCGGTGTTCAGGCGCACAGCCTGGAACGGGGCCAAGCAGATCTCTTCAATTCGGCCTCGGGCCTTGGCCGCGCCGCGGCCCGTGCGGGCAAACGGGGTCAGCACCATGCGCAGGCGCAGCTGCAGGGCCGATTTGCCCTCCGGCGCCGGCAGTGCCATCGCCGGTACCGGCACGGTTGGACTGGGCAGGCTTGCTTCAATGCGGTCCCGGGCAAACGGGTCACGCCCGTCCAGGTAACGCATGGCCGACTGCACATCGCGCCAGCCCACGTACTCCATCAAGGCCTTCATGTCCCAGCCTTGGTCGTTGGCCCAGCTGGCAAAGCCGCGGCGCAACGAATGGCTGCTGTGGAGCCCCGCATCGGCAAAGCCTGCACTGGTCAGCAACTCGCGCAGCAGGCGCACCAAGCTGTTGGGATGCAGGCCTTCGGCGCTCACCTGGCCCCATTGGTTGACTGCCCGAAACACCGGCCCTTCTTGCAGGTCGGCCGCCTGCAGCCACGCCTGGGTCGCCTCCACCGGACATAACCGCGACAGCGCCGGCACCTCGTAGGTGACGCCGGCTGCTTGGCGATCACCCTTGCTGCGTGGCAAGAAGCAGGTCATCCCCTGTCCCGGCACCAGCGTGAGATGGGCCACGTCCAGACGCAGCAGTTCATCGCCACGGAATCCCCGCCAGAACCCGAGCAGCACCAGCGCTCGGTCTCGTTGATGGCGCAGCGCCGCCGGCCCATCGCCCCGGGCATGTGCCGCAGCGATCGCCGCGGCCAGCCAGTCATCGAGCTCGACCAGCCGCCGAATCTGGAGCGGCGCGGCTTGCTTGACCTGGCCCGGGTGCAGGGTCTGGATGCCTTTGAGCACCTTGCGCACCAGCGGCGATCGGGTCGGGTCGACAAAGCCGTGGTCGCGGTGCCAAGAGGCGATGGCCGCCAGACGTTGGCGGAGGGTGCTGGTCGCCAAGGTCTGCGCATAAGCGGCCAGGTACCGGGCCACGCTGTCAGGTGTCGCTGGGAGGTGGCCTTGCCATTCAACCTCGAAGTGCCGCAGCGCCGACGCATAGCTGCGCACCGTGTTCTGGCGCGTGGCCGCATCGAGGTAGCGGTCCAGTTCGGTCACTGGCGCGTGGCCTCCACCGAGGTCGTCTGGCGCAGCGTCGACAGGATGGTGCATTCCGCCCGCTGCCCGCCATGGCAACTGGCAATCACCCGTTCCAGCTCGCTGGCCATGCGCTGCAGGTCGGCCATGCGGGCGCGCACGTCGGCCAGATGGCTGCGGGCCAACCGGTCCACGTCCCCGCACGAAAGCTCCTCATCGCCGGCCAGCTGCAGCAGGCTGCGGACCTCCTCCAGGCTGAAGCCCAGGTCCCGGCCACGCGCAATGAAGCGCAGCCGCTCGATGTCGGCCGGGCCATAGACCCGGTAGCCGTTGCCCGTGCGCCCCGGGCGCGGCAGCAACCCGATCCGCTCGTAATAGCGAATCGTCTCCAAGTGGCATCCGCTGGCGTCGGCAGCCTCACTGATTTTCATTCGTAGTACGCTTGACTCCGTAGTAGCTACGGACTTTACGCTGAACCCGTATCCGCCGCCACTCCGGCCGCGGCGCTGCATGTGACGACCATGCCACTGCCCATCGCCTTGATTCGCTACTGCCTGATTGCCTTGCTGATCGGCTGGGTTCTGCCCGCTTCTGCTCAGGCGGAGCCTGCCGCAGCAGACCTGCGCCAAACCTGGCAGATGCTCGATTACATCGCGGTCGACTACCCCGGCGCGGTCCAGGCCGGTCGCGTAATTGCCCCCAACGAATACGCCGAAATGAGCGAGTTTGCCGGCGCCGTGCGCAGTCAGCTGGCAGCATTGCCCAGTGGCCAGAACCAGCAGGAGCTGACGGCCCAGGCCGACCGCCTGGTCCAGGCGGTGGCAGAGAAGGCCGACCCGGCGCAAGTGGCAACGTTGGCGCGCGGGCTCGGCACGACGCTGTTGGCCCGCTACCCGATCGGCGCTGTTCCGGCGAGCGCGCCGAAGACCTCCCAGGCCGCGTCCATCTACAGCCAGCAGTGCGCGGCCTGTCACGGCCCCACAGGTCACGGTGATGGCCCCGCCGCGCAAGCGTTAAGTCCGCCGCCGATCGCGTTCACCGATGCCACTCGCGCCGCGCAGCGAACGCCGCTGTCGTTGTACGAGGTCATTTCCCAGGGTGTGCCGGGTACCGGCATGGTCAGCTTCTCTGGGCTGTCAGAAAGTGATCGCTGGGCGTTGGCATTCTATGTGGGCAGCTTGGGGTACTCCTCGCAAGCCAAGGCTCAAGGTGAGGCGTTATGGCGCACCAGTGCCGAGGCCCATACGCACATTCCCTCGCTCGAAGCGCTGACACGCACGCGAGAGGCCGATCTTGCCACCACGATGCCCGCCGATCAGGCAAACGCGATCATCGCCTACCTGCGTTCGCAGCCACAGGTAGTAAACGAAGCGGTACCAGGAGCCGATCGCTTTGCGGTGGCGCGGCAGCGACTGGCCGCCAGCCAGCGCGCTTACGCTGATGAGGACCTGGCTCAAGCCAAAAAGCTTGCGCTCTCGTCCTATCTGGATGGTGTAGAGCCGCTTGAACCCACGCTGGCCACGCGCAATCCGTCATTGCTGCGAGAGATCGAGACGGCCATGGCAGGCTACCGCGCGCAGCTGGATCAGCATGCGCCCGCGGCTGACGTTGCCGGGCAGGCAGCGCAAATTGCCCAGCTGTTTGATCGCGCGGACGTGGCGCTGCAGGACACCCGAATAGGCGCCAGCACCGCGTTTCTAGGCAGCTTTACCATCTTGGTACGCGAAGGACTGGAAGCGCTGCTGATCGTGATTGGTATCGTGGCGTTCTTGCGTAAAGCCGAGCGGTCTGATGTGTTGCCGTATGTGCATGCGGGTTGGATCTGCGCGTTGTTGGCAGGCGCAGCTACCTGGGCGGTGGCCACTTACTTTGTTGATATCAGCGGTGCGAACCGGGAAGTCACTGAGGGCGTCTCGGCCTTGTTCGCTGCCGCTGTCCTGCTCAGCGTAGGCATCTGGATGCACCAAAAGAGCCTTGCAGGGCGGTGGCAGGAGTACCTGCACGCCAAGCTGACGACTGCGCTGACACGGCGCTCGGCTGTTTTCCTGTTCATGCTGGCCTTTGTCGCGGTGTACCGCGAGGTGTTTGAGACGATCTTGTTCTACATCGCGATGTGGAGCGATCAGGCGTCCACCGCCATCCTCGCAGGCCTGGCGGCGGGAATCGCGGTGTTGGCTGCGGTGGCGTACTGGATGCTGCGCATGAGCAGGCGGCTGCCGATTGGCCGGTTCTTTTCGATCAGCTCGATTCTCATCGCGGTGATGGCGGTCATCCTGATCGGTAAAGGCGTGGCCGCGTTGCAGGAAGCGGGCTGGATCTCTCAAACACCGCTCGCGTTGCCGCGCATCGAGTGGATCGGCCTGTATCCCACCTGGCAGTCGCTGCTGGCGCAGGTATTGGTAGGCACCGCCGCCATCGTGGGGTTCCTCGCCAATGCCCGTTCCGGTGTGCGTAGACAGCCAGGCGCAAACAAGCAATGAAACAACACAGCAGAGGACCAAGACATGAGTGATTGCGGGTGCCACCACGAAGCCAAGAACAAGGAGGAGCGACGCATCCTCTGGATCGCCTTGGTCCTGAATGCAGCGATGGCCGTGATCGGCGGCATTGCCGGCTGGATTGCCCATTCCACCGGGCTGCTGGCTGACGCGCTGGACATGCTGTCTGACGCCACCGCCTATGCCATTGGCCTGGTCGCTATCGGGCGCACGGCGCGCTTCAAGGCCAACGCCGCGTGGGTCAGTGGCAGCGTGCTGCTGGTGCTGGGCGTAGGCGTGCTGGTCGAAGTCGGCCGCCGGGTGATGTACGGCGCCGAGCCGGTCAGCGGTTGGATGATCGGTACCGCTCTGGTCTCGCTGGCCGTGAACCTGAAGGTGCTCCGTATGCTCGCCCCCTTGAAGTCTGGCGAAGTGCATCTGCGAGCGACCTGGCTGTTTACCCGCGCCGATGTGGTGGCCAACGTTGGGGTGATTCTGGCCGGCCTGTTGGTGTGGTGGCTGGCCAGCCCCTACCCGGATTTCGTGATCGGCGCCCTGATCGGCCTGTATGTGATCAAGGAGGCTTTCGAGATCTTGGGTGATGCTCGCCGGGCGCGTGCCGACGCGCGCAAAACGCCTGCATGACAGCGCTTGGCCGGCTGAGCTGTGGCCTGCGCTGGCTGCTGCTGGCGCACTTGGCCGTGGGCCTTGTGACGCAGCCGGTGCTGGCAGTGGTTGGCGAGCTCCATGCTCAAACCCATCTGGCCGCGGCCGACCATGACCCGGCAGTGGCATCACCAGCTTCCGAGCGTGGCGTAGACGCCGCGCTGCACCGGCTACAGCAGCTGGTGCTGTGCTGTAGCCAGGCCGCGCCGGCTCCAGAAATAGTGTTGGCCATTGCTCATATCGGCCGGCATTGGCCGTCGGCGACAGCCCATGCGGACAGATATCGGCATGAGCACCTGCTCGCGCCGTTCCGGCCGCCGATCGCAGGGTGATGCGCGCCGGCGTGCGCCGGATCCCTGTTGGCTATCGAAAATTCTGGAGTACTTCATGCATGTGCGATTGGCGGCCCTGGCCGCGTGGCTACTGTTGAGCGCGGCGGCAACGCCGGCGACAGCAGAAGAGCTGATGACCTTGGACGACGCGTTTGCACGCGTGGCCCAAACCCACCCCGAGCTGCGCCTGGTCGATGCGCGAGCCACGGTGCTCGCTGCCGAGCGCGACCAGGCCGTGCAGCGGCCACCGTGGACGTTGGGGGCGGAGGTTGAAAATGCGCTGGGCACGGGCGCGGCCCGTGGCCTGGACAGCGCGGAGTTGACCTTGAGCCTGAGCTCGGTCCTGGAGCGCGGCGGCAAGCTCGACGCCCGCCGCACCTTGGCCCAAAGCCGGATTGATGCACTGGCCGTGCAGCGCGAGACCAGGCGGCTGGACCTGCTCGCCGAGACGGCGCAGCGCTATTTGGCCGTTGTCGGTGCCGACCGGCAACGCAGCCTGACGAACATGGATGTCGGCCAGCGCCAGCGGACCGTCGCCGCTGCCCGGCAGCGCCTGCAGGCTGGCGCGTCTCCCGAATCGGTGATGCTCACCGCACAAGCAGCACTGGCGAGAGCAGAGTTGACCCGTGATCGGGCCGAGCAGCAGCGCATTGCCGCCCGGCAGCACCTTGCTGCCCTCTGGGGCGAACGTGCTCCGAGCTTCGAGGTGGCCGCGGCGGATCCCATGACCCTGCCGGCGATCGCGTCCATGCAGTCGCTGGCCGAGGAATTGGAGCGCACTCCCGAGTTGGCGCAGTTTGCCGATGCCCGCCGGATCGCGCAGGCACGACTGCAGCTGGCGCGTTCGGCGGCCTCGCCGGACTTGTCGTGGCAGCTGGGCGTGCGCCGCCTGCAGGAGACTGACGACACCGCGCTGGTGGCCAGCCTGTCCATGCCACTGGGCAGCCGCAGCCGCGCGCAGCCGGAGATCCGCGCCGGCGAAGCCGAGCTGGAGGTTCTGACGATCGAGCGCGAGGCCAAGGGCCTGTCGCTGTATTCCACGCTGGTCGAAGCCCATGGTCGCTACACCGTGGCGCAGGCCGAGGTGGCACGGCTGCAAGGCGAGGTGCTGCCGAAGTTGGCCCGGGCTGAGAAGGCCGCCGAGCGCGCCTATCGCGCCGGCGCGATCAGCTACCTGGAATGGGCACAGCTGCAGTCCGAACGCACGGCCATGGCCCAGCAGCAGCTGGACGTGGCGCTCGATGCGCAGCGCGCCCTGATCGAAATTCAACGCCTGACCGGCCAAGCGCTTGTCGCGCCGCCGGCGGCTGCTTCCACCGGAGAGACCCCATGAATCGCTTTTCTTGGACCGCACTGGGCATGGCCCTGATGATGCTGGCCGCCTGCAACGCGTCGGCCCCCAACGAAGCGTCCGAAGGCGGCGCCGCCGCTGAGGGCGAAGAGCACGGCGAGCACGAGGAAGCGCCGCTGGAAACCAAGATTGCCGCCAAAGCTGCGCAGGCAGCGGGTATCCAGGTCGCACCGGCAGGCCCCGGTGAGATTGCTGACGAGCATGAGGTGCAAGGGCTGTTGACCCCGATTGACGGTCGCATCGCGCAGGTCACGGCACGCTTCCCCGGACCGGTCCGCTCCGTGCGTGCGGGCGTGGGTGATCAGGTACGGGCCGGCCAGGCACTGGCCACGGTAGAGAGCAACCTGAGCCTGACCACCTATACCGTCACCGCGCCGATCAGTGGCGTGGTCATGGCGCGCACGGCCGCCGTAGGCATGGCCGCCGCTGAGGGCGCGCCGCTGTTTGAGGTCGCCGACCTGTCCACGCTGTGGGTGGACCTGCACATCTTCGGCGCCGACGCCCAGCACATCGGTGCTGGCGTGCCGGTGACGGTTACCCGCTTGAGCGATGGCGTCACCGCACAGACCACCTTGGAGCGCGTCCTGCCCGGCACCGCCACCGCCAGCCAAAGCACCATTGCGCGCGGCACGGTGGCCAACACCGATGGCCTGTGGCGGCCGGGGTCGGCGGTCAAGGCGCGGGTCACCGTGGATCGCCAATCGGCAGCGTTGGTGGTGCCGATCACGGCGCTGCAGACCGCAGAAGACCAGGACGTGGTCTACGTGCAGCAGGGCGAAACCTACCACACCCGGCCGGTGAAGCTGGGGCGCCGCGACGCCGAACGCGCCGAAGTGCTGGAAGGCCTCAAGGCCGGTGAACAGGTGGTGGTGGCCCAAAGCTTCCTGATCAAGGCCGACATCGAAAAGTCCACCGTGGAAGAAGAATGAGGCCCGCCATGCTCGAACGCCTCATTGGGCTGTCCATCCGCCATCGCTGGCTGACGCTAGTGCTCACCGCTGCGCTGGTTGCGCTGGGCGTGTGGAGCTACCGTCACCTTTCCATTGACGCCACACCCGACATCACCAACGTCCAGGTCCAGATCAACACCCAGGCCCCGGGTTACTCGCCGCTGGAGGCCGAACAACGGGTCACCTTTGCCATCGAAACGGCCATGGCCGGTCTGCCCAAGCTGGACTACAGCCGCTCGCTGTCGCGCTACGGGCTTTCGCAGGTCACCGTCGTCTTCAAGGACGGCACCGACCTGTACTTTGCCCGCCAGCAGGTCGCCGAGCGCCTGCAGCAGATCGCCTCCCAGCTTCCCGAAGGGTTGGACCCGGAAATGGGGCCGATCTCCACCGGGTTGGGCGAGATCTTCATGTACACCGTGGAGGCCGAGCCCAACGCTCGCAAGCCCGACGGCACCCCGTACACGGCCACGGACCTGCGCACCCTGCAGGACTGGGTGATCCGGCCGCAGCTGCGCACCACGCCCGGCGTCACCGAGGTCAACACCATCGGCGGCTTCGAGCGGCAGATCCACATCACTCCCGATCCAGCTCAGTTGGTGGCGCTGGGCTTCACGTTGAACGACGTGGTCGCCGCGGTCATGCGCAACAACCAGAACATCGGCGCCGGCTACATCGAGCGCAACGGACAGCAGTTCCTGGTGCGCGTGCCGGGCCAGCTAGCCAATCTGGAGGCAATCGGCAACATCGTGCTGGACCGGCGCGATGGCGTGCCCATTCGGGTGCGCGACGTCGCTAGCGTGGGCGAAGGCAAGGAGCTGCGCACGGGCGCGGCCACCCAGAATGGCCACGAGGTCGTGGTCGGTACCGCCTTCATGTTGTTCGGCGCCAACAGCCGGGAAGTCTCCCAGGCGGCCGCGGCCAAGCTGGATGCCGCCAACGCCAGCCTGCCTGCCGGCGTCCATGCCAAGGCCGTCTATGACCGCACCGCGCTGGTGGATCGCACCATCGGCACGGTGTCCAAGAACCTGATCGAGGGCGCGCTGCTGGTGGTGGTGGTGCTGTTCCTGCTGCTGGGCAATGTGCGCGCCTCGTTGATCACCGCGGCGGTGATCCCGTTGGCGATGCTGTTCACCATCATCGGCATGGTGCGTGGCGGCGTGTCGGGCAACCTGATGAGCCTGGGCGCGCTGGACTTCGGCCTGATCGTGGACGGGGCGGTGATCATCATCGAGAACTGTCTGCGCCGGTTCGGCGAGGCGCAGCACGCGCTAGGCCGCCAGCTCAACGATGAAGAGCGCTATGACCTGACCGCCTCGGCCACCGCCGAGGTGATCCGTCCCAGCCTGTTTGGCCTGGGCATCATCGCCGCGGTCTACCTGCCGATCTTCTCGCTGTCCGGGGTAGAAGGAAAAATGTTCCACCCGATGGCGATCACGGTGGTGCTGGCCCTGACCGGCGCCATGGTGTTGTCGCTGACCTTCGTGCCGGCGGCGATCGCCAGCTTCCTGCGCGGCCGTGTGGCTGAGCACGACAACCGCCTGATGCGCTGGTCGCGTGCCCGTTATACGCCGCTGCTGGATTGGGCCCTGCGTCGGCGCGTGGTGGTGCTGGCCGGCGCGGCCGTGCTGGTGGTGGGCTGTGGCGTGCTGGCCACCCGCTTGGGTTCGGAGTTCGTGCCGAGCCTGGATGAGGGCGACATCACCTTGCAGCCCATGCGTATTCCCGGCACCAGCTTGGAGCAGTCGGTGGCCATGCAGGAAACGCTGGAGAAGCGCCTGGCCCAGTTCCCGGAGGTGGCCAACATCTTCTCAAAGATCGGCACCGCCGAGGTGGCCACCGATCCTATGCCGCCGTCGATGGCCGACACCTTCCTGATGCTCAAGCCCCGCGACCAGTGGCCCGACCCGCGCAAGCCCAAGGCCGAGCTGGTGGAAGAGCTGGAGGCGGCGGCCAAGGAAATCCCGGGCAGCAACTACGAGTTCACCCAGCCCATCCAGATGCGCACCAACGAGTTGATCTCCGGCGTCCGTTCGGACGTGGCGGTCAAGGTCTACGGCGACAACCTTGACCAGTTGACGCGCCTGGCCAGCCGGGTCGAGCGGGTCATGCGTAGCGTCCCCGGCGCCGAAGACGTCAAGGCCGAGCAGGTCTCCGGCCTGCCGCTGCTGACCATCACGCCAGATCCGGCGGCATTGGCACGGTATGGCCTGAACCCGGGCGATGTGCAGGAAACGGTGGCCACCGCCATTGGGGGCAGTGTTGCCGGCCAGTTGATCGAGGGCGACCGCCGCTTCGACCTGGTCGTGCGCCTGCCCGAAGCGCAGCGCCAAGACCCCGCTGTGCTGGCAGATCTGCCCATTCCGCTGCCGGCAAGCACCAGTGTCGATGAGTCCAGCCGTCTGGCCGCCGGCGCCAATGGGGGGCCTCGCACGGTGCCGCTGCGGGAAGTGGCGAAGATCCAGGTAGAGCGCGGGCCCAATCAGATCAACCGCGAGAACGGCAAGCGCCGCGTGGTGATCACCGCCAACGTGCGCGAGCGCGATCTGGGCGGGTTCGTCGGCGAGTTGCGCACACGCATCGGCCAGGATGTCGCGCTTCCAGAGGGCTACTGGATCGATTACGGCGGCACCTTCGAGCAGCTGATCTCGGCCACCCAACGCCTGGGCGTGGTCGTTCCGGTGACACTGGCGTTGATCTTCGCTCTGCTATTCATGGCCTTCGGCTCGGCCAAGGATGCGGCCATTGTGTTCAGTGGCGTGCCGCTGGCGCTGACCGGCGGTGTGCTGGCACTGGCTCTGCGCGGGATTCCGTTGTCGATCTCTGCCGGCGTGGGCTTCATCGCGCTGTCGGGCGTGGCCGTACTCAACGGGCTGGTCATGATCGCCTTCATCCGCCGTCTGCGCGAACAGGGCGATCCGCTAGACGACGCTGTGCGCGACGGCGCCCTTGGACGCCTGCGACCGGTGTTGATGACCGCCCTGGTAGCCTCGCTGGGCTTCCTACCCATGGCCTTGAATGTCGGTGCTGGCTCGGAAGTGCAGCGGCCGCTGGCCACTGTCGTCATCGGCGGCATCGTCTCATCCACCGCATTGACCTTGTTGGTGCTGCCGGTGCTCTATCGTTGGCTGCATCGCGACCGAGCTCCCCGCGCCGGTAGCACTGCTTTGGAGTCCCCATGAACGAGCTCAACCTGGAACAGGTCCGTGCGGCGATGTTTACCGACCCGGGCGTGAAAGCGGTGGACGACCTGCGCCTGGTCGCCGGTGAGCATGGCCGTGCGATCGCGGCCACCATCACGGTCGCGGCGCCCTCGGTCGACCTGGACCTGGTGCATGCTGTGATTGCCCAGGTCCTGGCCGATCAATTCGGCATCGATCAGATCATGCTGTGTTTCAACGACCCGGGCCCGGTACCGCCGCCGCCCACCGCGGCGCCGTTAAAGAAGATGTGATCGCAGCCCCTGGCTCTATGCGTCTGCGCTGGCAGGCGCATAGAGCTGATGACCCGGCAACGCGCACGCGCCGGCATACACAAAGGCCACGCTTTGCCGCGCCCGGGTGAAGGCCACGTAGTATTTCGGCGGCGCGGTGATACGCGCTGCATCGGCCGTGCGCAGGTACTGCGTCAACGGCCCGTTCGGAAAGATGAGGACCCGACTGTAGGTGCGGCCCTTGCACTGCCCAAAGTTCACCGCCGGCAGTCCGTCGCACGCCTGCCGCCGGTCATGCCGGAGCACGGTGGGGGCGAACTCCTGCATGTACGCGGCCACATCCCCTGGAGCGACGAGGTAGATGCCATCGTGTCCGGTGACCTCGCCATTGCCTGATTGGGTCCGCGGCATCTGCGGATAGAGCGTGTCAGCCATATCGCACAGGGCCTGGACGCAGCGCAGACTGGTGAGGCGGTGATCCAGCCGGCATAAGCCGTCGGCCTCCCAAATCTGAAACAGCGCTGCCAGATTCGGACCACGGTATTGGCTGTACCTTTGCGCATAGTTGGTCGCATACGTGGCTTGGCGCGTATCGCCTACCAACGTGATGGCAATCTCGCTCTTCAACAGCCGTTCGACCAGATCCAGATCAAAGCCGGCCAGATCCTGGACTTCGTCGATGTAGAGCTCGTCGTACATCGCCGCCAATCGCGCCACGACCTGGCCTTGGGTCAGCTCATCGCAGCGCACAGCGAAATCGGCCGCTCGGTCCGAATACATCCGGTTGCCCGCCAGGTAGTGGCGCGCCACCTGGGTGCGTGGGGCGCGGTTGTTGGTGACACCTTCTACGAACAGGATGGTCTCGATGCGAGGCTCAGGGCAAAGCGCAGCCTGGTACGGGCGAATGCACTGGCGCAGCAGAAAGCCATACCAGCTGTGCAAGGTGACATGCGCGGGGACCGCGCCTGCGTGGGCCTCAAACGAGCGCCGGATCTCTTCCAGGTTTTCCAGCGTGTAGGTGACAATCGCGATGCGGCGCTCAGGTCGCTCCAAGGCCTGCCGGACCAGCAACGTGGTCTTGCCCGAGCCGGCTGCCGAGAGCAGGACCCGGTTAGGTGATGGCACGCTGGACATAGTCCGGGAACCTGATCGAGTGCGGGCTATTGAAAATCGCCAAGGCCGTATCGGTCTTATGGCCCTTCATGTACTTGAGCAGCGCCACCTCATCGGCAAAGGCCTTGCCCAGCACGGTATTGAGTTCGGCCAGCGAGTTGGCTTTGATCAGCTGCTCTTCCAGCGAAGGGGCGCTCTCGTCGGAATCGTAATAGATCGCGTTGATGTGCTCGGCATAGCGCTCTTGCACAACTGCGATATCACCGTCGTTGTCGGTGATCACCTTGGCCTGAATCCTCAGTCGATCGGCAATCTGCAAGAAGCGTTTGAATGCCAACGACTTGACCGAAATGATGTCTACGCCGTGAGCCATCGGCGCCACGCCGTGATGGTCACTGTAGGCACGCTGCACGATCAGTTCGTCGGAAGGGCCTTCCACCAGGATCGCCTGCTTGGCCAGGATCAACCGCAGCGTGTCGTGGCCCGGCAGCTTCATGAAATAGTCGTGGGTATCGCTGGGCAGCTGGTCCAGCTTCATCTGGCCTTGCGCGCTGAACAGGATCACGTTGTCCACGCCCAGCTTGTTCAACACGAAGCTGCTGTGGGTGGCGATGATCACCTGCTGGGCGGTGGAGAGGGCCGCAATCTTGTCGATCAGCTGGGTCATGCTGGAATAGGACAGATGGTTCTCCGGCTCCTCGATCAGCAGCACGTGAGCCGCGCCGGCCGCGTGCATCGCCAGCTTCATCTTCACCGCGCTTTGCTCGCCCTTGCCGGCCTGGGTGAACGGGAGCTCATCCAGGTAGGGTGACAGGCTGGTTTCCCACGTTGAGCGCGGCGATGTGTCCACGCCTACCGTCAATGCCCTGTGGCTGATGTCCCCGGTGTGCTCGGTCAAGTAGGCATTGATCGCTGCCACATCCGCTTCTTCGGAAAAGCTCTGCCGCATGCGGCGGAAGCTCAGCGACAGCGAGACGCGCTGCGCAGGCGTCAGTGCCTGCTCGATGATGCCGGCGATATAGCGATCGGCACCGGACAAGGTCTTGATGCCGTGCGTGTCGATGATGGTCGAGTCGAACGGAATACTACGGGCGGTGACGCCATTGTTGGCGAAGGAGTACCAGCGCACCGTGTAGTACTCCACCGGCAGGCTGACCGCGCCCTGGTGCTGCTGCAGGTAGGCGTTGAACTCCTCGCGGTAGTCGTCGTTGAGCTCGACCAGCAGCCGGATGCCGGCGGTATCCAGACGCAGGGAGTTGTTGGTGCCGCGTAACGACGCCAGCGCGGCGTCGGCGCCCAGATAGGCTTCGATGGAGATCCGTGGCGGCGAGGCCGGCGTGCCCGTGGCAAGCGCTCCCAAGTACTCCTGCACCGTGGGCTGGTGGAACAGGTAGGGCGTGAGCTCGTAGGCAAGATTGCGCCCATGCAGCTGGCCGGTGACCACCGCGTGGATGGCCTCCAGCAGGGTGGATTTACCGACCTCGTTGTCGCCCACCACCAGGTTCATGTGGGCATTGAGGGGCAGGTCCAGATGGCGAAACGACTTGAAGTTGTCGATGACGATACGTTCGATCGGCATGCACAGTCCTATGATGGCCAACGGGCTCGGTGGCGGAGCCTGCCTGCACCCTGGCTGGCCTCCTTTCCGCTCTGGGCCATACTACCCAGCGATCGCCGGCCCTGGGCGGTTTCGTACTGCTTGGGACGCCGGGAAGGGTCAGAATCCGCCTTACGCGGGATAATTCAATATTATCCCGTATAACTATTTTCGCCGACGAGCGGTCGTCTACCTGCTTTAATAGTATGTAATTACATGGTATGTAATACATTACGAAATAAAGTGAGGTGGCACGATGGCGCGCGCAGGACTCTATAAGAGTGACGTCCAGAAGGCGCGCGACGCGCTGCTGGCCCAACGCAAGAAGCCGTCAGTCGACGCGGTGCGAGTGGCCTTGGGCAACACGGGCTCCAAGACCACGATCCACCGCTACTTGCGTGAACTGGAAGGAGAGGAAGGCGGCGGTCCGGCGAGGACGGTAGCCGTTAGTGATGCTTTGCAGGACTTGGTTGCGCGCTTGGCCTCGCGGCTCCAGGAGGAAGCAGAGGCCATCCTCACCCAGGAGCGTGAGCGCCATCAGGCTGAGCTCCACAGTCGGCAACAGGCGCTTTCCGGTGCCCAAGAGGAGGCTGCCGCCTTGAGCAGTCGGCTGCAGCGCACCGAAGCAAGCCTGCACCAAGAGCAAGCTGCTCACGCCCTCCTTCAACAGAATCTAGGTGACAGGATCGCGGAAATCGCCCAGTTGAACGAGCGCATCGCTGGCATGACGGTGCGGCTGGCTGATCATGAGGCGCATACGCGTTCTCTGGAGGACAAGCATGCCCATGCCCGGGAAGCGCTTGAGCACTACCGCACTTCAACCAAAGAGCAGCGTGAGCAAGAGCTTCGCCGTCACGAGCATCAGGTCCAAGAGCTGCAAGTAGCCTTACGTCAGGCCAATGAAGCCTTGGGCGCGAAGAATCAGGAGCTGTTGGTGCTGAACCGCGACAATGGTCAATGGCTGGAGCGCCACGGGCGGATTGAGCGTGAGCTTGCCCAGCTACGACAGGCCCACGAAGGCCAACACAGCGAGGTCGTGGCGTTGCGCCAGACCGCGACGGACTATTTGGCACTGCAGGAGCGCTGGAAGACTGACGCCAAGACCTTGGATACCATGCGCAACGAGCTAGCTCAAGTTCAAGACACCCTTGCGCGGGAGCGTGAGCGCCGCGAGAGCGCTGAAGCCGATGCGTTGCGTGCCAATGCACGTCTTGAAGCGCTAGAGCCTCTACTGAATCAACTGACGCCAGCACAAAATGCGGTGAAGAAAACTCGGCGCGGCCATGCGCAAGATGGGGGAGCCGACTGACGAGGCTGCTCGTTTGTCTGCTAGCGGCTGGGGTGGCGCTCACCTGTCCAGTACGCCCATTCCATAGGGACGACCCAATCTACAAACAGTTTGGCTACTGAGGACTCCGGTGCCAAATGATAGGGCTTGAACATGCCTTGCTCGGGCGAACTGGTCATCAGGTAGCGCAGGCGCTTCTGGACCTCCTGAAAGATGGCTTCCCGCACATGGGCGCTGTCGTGCACGCCAAGACGCATCGCCACCGAGGCACCTTGGCGTACCGCCGCCCAGCAGCAGTAACGCCACCGCGCGATCGGCAAGCCCCGCGGTCCGGATTGAAAGACGAACCCCACATCACGTGCCCAGCCTGGGTCGAAGTGATGTTTGAGCAATTGCTGCTCCAGAAACTGCTCGGTCTCCCAGAGTGCAAGTTCATCCCACAGCTCCAGTTTCGCGTCCGCCAAGTCTACATCGTGTGCCATATCGCCGAGTTGGTCTTCCAGCACCGGGAGCAGGTGCCTGCGCTCGTGGGTAGACCAGGCGAAAGCACATTGCGGATCTTCGATGGGCGTGACCTCGGCATCGGGGCGGATCTGCCATCGATCCGCTGGCCAGGGAACTTGGATCAAGGCCAAGTCTCGCAGCGTGTCCAGCACCAGCAAGGTGGAGCGGCGTGTGGGCGCCACCGGTAGGCGTCGTAGCTGCGCGGCTAACAGTGCGGCTAGGAAAAGGGTGCCACGAAGGCCCAACTCCTCGATGCTGGCGACCCCAGATGGCGTCATTGACGAGGTTCCGGGCATGCGGTTTCCGGGGATGAGGGAGCGGCGTGGCTCCTGGGGGGGGGGCGGCGCTACCGGTGTCGCCGGTTGCCTCAAAGCTAAGAATATCTTAGTATGCAAGGCTGGGTACATCCGCCATCCTTATGGGGTCTCCATGGGGTGCGCGCGTGACTTTGTCCGTCGACTCAACACCGACCTTCGCTCGACGCCTCAAACAAGCCCGCCTGCACACGGGTTTGTCGCAGAAGGAGTTGGGCATCCGGGCCGGTCTGGATCCTCACGTGGCCAGCCCCCGAATCAACCAGTACGAGCGTGGCAAGCACGAGCCCATGCTGGAGATTGCTGAGCGGTTGGCCCAAGCGTTGGGGATCCCCGCCGCCTTCCTTTACACCGACGATGATCTGCTGGCCAAGTTGCTCCTGCGCTGGGGCTCGCTAAGCAAGCAGCAGAAGCGCGAGTTGGTGAAGCTGATCGAGGCCACGCCCGAGAAGTAAACCGAACAAGCGCTCGCCCTATGGGCAACTCTTCGCCTCAACCCGCCCTTTGGGCGCTTCTGGAGGGAGCTGCAGTGTCCGCGGCTAGTGCGACTGACAAGTCGCGACATCTCAGGCTTACTTGAGATTTTGTTCACGACCGATACACACGCGCCTTGTCTAAAGTGATATACCATGTCGCCCGTGTCAGCCTCCTCACTTCTACTGCGACTGTTCCTGATCGCCATGCTCGTGCTTAACGGCGCGTGGTCGGCGTTTGCGTCCGTCAGTATGAACCCGGTCATGGAAGAGCAGGCCAGCGAAGTGGCTGCCGCGGTGCAAGTCGACGAAGACTGCTTCGCCCATCACAGTGCTGAGCATCATCCCGATGCCACATCGATTGAAAAGGCTGGCACTGGGCATGGCGACCATGCCGGTCCCGACTGTTGCAAGTCTTCTGCGTGCCGGTGCGCCTGCGTACACGCTTGCGCGAGCGCACTTCCTGCGCGCCTGCATGTTTCGGTGCAACTGGCCTTGGGCCTGGATGTCATGCCGCTGCCCCTAGGGCATGCGGCACCTGCCTTGCCTCATCTGATCCGACCACCGATCGGCTAAGCGTCCCTAGGCGCCGCAATGGCGCCGTTGGTGTGGCTTGCATGCCTGTTTAGGCCAGCCGCCCGCTCTGTACCACCGCCCGCCGGTGGCAACACGACGCTTGGAGCATTTTCATGTCGCATGATGATTTTCGTGGTCCACGCGGTGGACCGCTGCTGCCTTCGCGGCGGCGATTTGTCCAAGGCTTGGCCTTGGGAGGCGCAGTCGCAGGATTAGGTTTCTGGCCCAAAGCCAGTTGGGCGCTCAAGGGGCCGGGACAACCCAACGTACTATCGGGCACTGAGTTTGACCTGACCATTGGCGAGACGCCGATGAACTTCACCGGCAAGACCCGCACCGCGATCACGGTCAACGGGTCCGTTCCGGCGCCGTTGCTGCGGTGGCGGGAAGGCACCACGGTCAACTTGCGCGTCTCTAATGCATTGCCCGCTAACTCCATCCATGGCGCGGACACCTCCATCCATTGGCACGGCATCATTTTGCCGGCCAACATGGACGGCGTGCCGGGTCTGAGCTTTGACGGTATCGGACGTGGTGAGACCTACCACTACCGGTTCACCCTGCATCAGGGCGGAACCTACTGGTACCACAGCCACTCAGGGTTCCAGGAACAAGCCGGGCTCTATGGCCCGATCGTCATCGACCCATTGGAGCCGGAGCCCTTCAGTTTCGATCGCGACTACGTCGTGATGCTGAGCGATTGGACAGACCTGGACCCGACGGCCCTGTTCGATCGTTTGAAGAAGATGCCGGGCCATGACAATTACTACAAGCGCACGGTCGGCGATTTTGCGCGCGATGTGAAGCGCAACGGCCTGTCGGCCACGTTGGAAGATCGCAAGATGTGGGGCGTGATGCGGATGACGCCCACGGACCTGTCCGACGTCAACGCCAACACCTACACCTACCTGATGAACGGCACGACCTCACTGGGCAACTGGACCGGTTTGTTCCGCAGTGGCGAGAAGGTGCGCCTGCGTTTCATCAATGGCTCTGCCATGACGTACTTCGATGTGCGTATTCCGGGGCTGAAGATGACCGTGGTGGCGGCAGATGGCTTGTATGTCCATCCGGTTTCCGTCGACGAGTTCCGCATCGCGGTAGCAGAAACCTTCGATGTGATCGTGGAGCCCTCCGGGCAGGACGCATTCACCATCTTTGCCCAAGACTCCGGTCGCACCGGCTACATCAGCGGCACGCTCGCTGTGCGCGAAGGATTACGCGCGCCCGTTCCGTCTGTGGATCCCCGGCCGCTGCTGACGATGGCAGACATGGGCATGGATCATGGGTCGATGGATATGTCTGGCGGCAGCAAGGGCATGGAAGGCGGCTGTGGTGCGGCCATGGGCATGCCTGGCATGACCCCACCTGTCAGCGGTAACGCGACCTCGGCCCATGCAGGCCATGCGATGCCCGCCGCCGGCGATGGTGCCATGGCAGGCATGCAGCACGGGGGCATGCAATCACACCCTGCTAGCGAGACCAACAATCCCCTGTTGGACAACCAAGCCATGAGCGTGAGTTCGCGCTTGGATGATCCGGGCAATGGCCTGCGCGATAACGGCCGTCATGTGCTGACGTATTCCATGCTCAAGAGCACCTTTGAAGACCCTGACGGACGCGACCCCGGTCGCGAGATCGAGCTGCATCTGACCGGACACATGGAGAAATTCTCCTGGGGCTTCAACGGTCAGAAGTTTTCCGATGTCGAGCCGCTGCGGCTGAACTACGGCGAGCGTATGCGCATCGTATTGGTTAACGACACGATGATGACCCATCCCATCCATTTGCACGGCATGTGGAGTGACGTGGAGGACGACAACGGCAACTTCATGGTGCGCAAGCACACGGTGGATATGCCGCCAGGTAGCCGACGCACGTATCGCGTGCGTGCCGATGCGTTGGGCAGCTGGGCGTTCCATTGCCACCTGCTTTATCACATGGAAGCCGGAATGATGCGCACGGTGAGGGTCGACGAATGAACATCAATAGACGCGATACCACCCTGACTGCGCTGACGGCTATCTCGCTGGCCCTGGCCAATGCGGCCAGCGCCCAATCTATGCAGCACGGCTCCATGCAGATGGAGCAGGGCGCGCAGACCCAGACTCAGGATCACTCTGCACATCAGGCACCGACATCAAAACCTGCGCCAGCCCAAAAGCCTGCAACACCGGCCAAGACGAGCGAAGCGACGATCGATCATGCGGCGATGGGCCACGCCGAGCCGCAGGCTAACGCAGCCGAGCCTGCCATGCAGGGCATGGACCATTCGCAGATGGGGCACGGCTCGCCCGCGAGCACACCTGCGGCGCCCACAGCGCAGGCGCAGTCGATGCAGGGCATGGATCACAGTCAGATGGCACAGCCCGCTGCAGCCGACACCTCCGGCACGGCCACGCCTGCGATGCAGGGGATGGACCATTCGCAGATGGGCCATGATTCGCCCGCGCCCGCTACACCAGAAGCGGGAATGCAATCGATGGAGGGCATGGACCACAGTCAGATGGGACACGGGCCTGCAGCGCCAACGCAGCCGCGCACCCCGATTCCCGCGGTGACGGACGCGGATCGCAAGGCGGCCATCGCGCCGGAACACGCGCATCCGGTGCATGACAACTCGATCAAGAGCTACGTGCTGCTCAATCGCCTGGAAACCTGGGATGCCGATCCGGGCACCGGGCTGGGCTGGGAGGGCCAGGGCTGGATCGGTACGGACCTCAATCGCGTCTGGCTCCGCAGTGAAGGCGAACGCACGGATGGTCAGACCGAGTCGGCTGATCTGGAAGTGCTTTACGGCCGCAGTATCTCCACGTGGTGGGATGTGGTGGCCGGTGTGCGTCATGACTTCAAGCCTGGGGCATCGCAGAACTTCGCCGCTATCGGTGTACAGGGCTTGGCGCCGATGAAGTTCGAAGTGTCCGCCACAGCCTATCTCGGCGAAGGGGGCCAGACTGCCGCCAATGTCGAGGCCGAGTACGAATTGCTGCTAACCAACCGGCTGATCTTGCAGCCGCTGGTGGAAGTCACCGCCTATGGCAAGAACGATCCATTGCGCGGGATAGGTTCGGGTCTGAGTGCCGCTGAGGCGGGGCTACGACTTCGCTATGAGTTCACCCGAAAGTTCGCTCCCTACATCGGCGTGGTGTACGAGCGCGCGTTTGGCAATACCGCAGACATGCGACGCGAGCATGGCGAGTCCTTTGAAGACACGCGCTTGGTCATCGGCCTTCGTACCTGGTTCTAAGGGGAACTGACAATGAAATCCAACAAAAAGATGTGGGTATGGCTCGGTGCCGGCGTGGCATTGGTTGCGGTGGTCGCAACCGCCACGCTCTCTCTGGGCGTGTACAACGTGGCCGCCGACGATCCGCATAGTCGCCCGGTGTATGCGCTACTTGAAACGGCGCGCGAGCGTTCCATTGAGGTGCGCGCCGCCAAGCTTCAGCTACCCACGAACCTTGATGATCCTGAGCGTATCCGCCAGGGTGCGGGCAACTACAACGCCATGTGCGTGACCTGCCATCTTTCACCAGACGCGGCGGCCACCGAGATGAGCAAGGGCCTGTACCCCGCGCCACCGAACCTAAGCAAACAGCCGGTCGCTCCAGCTGAGGCGTTCTGGGTGATCAAGCACGGCATCAAGGCCAGCGGCATGCCCGCTTGGGGCGGCAGCATGGACGATGAGTTCATATGGAACATGTCGGCCTTCCTGCAGAAGTTGCCCACGCTGGACGCGACTGCGTACAAGGAACTTGTCGACAGCAGCGAGGGCCATTCGCATGGCGGCGGCGAGACGCAAGGCCACCATGACGACGAAAAGGCCGAGGATCACCCTGCCTTATTCGAGCCGGGCAACAACTCCATGCCGCATGCGCACCCGCCGGGCGTGGACGACGATCACCACGGCCCGACACCCAGCGACACGGAAGTCGGGTTGGTGAGCCACGGCCATCCCGACGGCAAGGTGGAGTCGCACCCTGCACCACACACGCCCGTGGCCGATGACGGCCATGCGCACCCCCATTGATCTTCTTGGAGCCCACGCAATGAACGCAACAGCAATCTCGTTCACCCTCGCACTGGCACTGGCCGTCGTGTCCCCCGCAATGGCGCAGGCGACACAGCCGCACGCACATCACCCCGCTGCCGCGGCATCTGCGGACGTCGACGTCCCAGTCACTGCAGAGGCCGCGGTCGCCGTAGCGGAGCGTTTCAACAGGGCCCTGTCTAGCGGCGATCTGGCCACGGTCGAAGCCCTGCTCGCTGCCGACGTTCTCATCCTCGAGTCCGGGGGCGCCGAACGCAGCCGCGAGGAATACATGGGCCATCACGCAGTCAGCGATGCTGCGTTCCTCAAGGGCGCCCATCGCCAGCTGCTCCGTCAGCGCGCACGAGCCGCTGGCGAGTTCGCGTGGGTCGGAACCGAAAGCGAGTTGCATGCCCAGAAGGACGGCCAGCCACTGACCGTCCAGAGCGACGAGACGATGGTGCTGAAGGAGACCGCGGACGGCTGGCGGATCGTCCACATCCACTGGTCCTCGCGGACCAAGCGCTGAGTCGAGAGATTGAAATGACTACGCTCACATTGCACCGTCTGACTTTTGTGGTCCTTGCCGTGGCTGGTCTGGGTGCTTGCACCCAGGATGCTTCATCCGCGCAACCCACAACCTCGCCCTCCGCACAGGTTGTCGTCCAATCAGCCGACGCGACTCCAGCAGCCCTGCCACGCATGACCGTCCACAAGACCCCGACCTGCGGGTGCTGCGGTGTCTGGATCGACCACGTGCAGAAGGCGGGATTCACCGTGGATGTGCACGACATGGATGACCTGGGTCTGGTCAAGGAGCGGTTGGGTGTCCCCTATGCAAAGGGCTCCTGCCACACGGCCGAGATCGGCGGATACGTCATCGAAGGCCACGTTCCGGCCGCGGACATCAAGCGTCTCCTCGAAGAAAAGCCGAACGCACGCGGCCTGGTCCTCCCAGGGATGCCGCTTGGTTCTCCGGGCATGGAGGTCCCGGAGGGACGCCAGCAGCCGTTCACGGTCGAGCTGATACATCGCGACGGAACCACTGAACCGTTCGCACAGCACTGATCCGTCGCAGCAACAGGGGACGGTGTTGCGGGCGCGCCGATTCTCGCCCGCGAGGAAGAAGGAGAACTACATGACTCACCATTCCGCAGCACACCGGCCCCAGGCCATGAACGAGTGCATCGACAACTGCACGCAATGCCATGCGATCTGCCTGGAGACCATCAACTACTGCCTGACCAAAGGAGGTGTTCACGCGGCCCCGGAGCACATCGCGCTGTTGGCGACGTGTGCCGATACCTGCGCAACCAGTGCCGACGCGATGCTGCGCGGTGCCAGCGTTCACGACGTGGTTTGCGGTGCCTGCGCGGAGATCTGCCGCCAGTGCGCCGATGCATGCGACGCCATGAACGACCCTGAGATGACGCGCTGCGCCGAAGTTTGTCGCCGCTGCGCGGAAAGCTGCAGCGCCATGGCAGCGTAATGCGTCGAGGATCCCGCCTGAGCCGGTGGGATCCTCGTCTCGCGAAAGCGGAAGTATCAAGAAAATCCGACAAATCGTGGTTTCAGTGACAGTCCGACATCTAACGCTTGTCGCGTCGAACACAGCGCGGCCCCTCCCGAACGGGCTTTGCATCACATTCCAATGAGGATTTATCCATATGAAGTCGTCCAACGTCATTCGCTCCTTCGCGCTCGTCCTCGCAATCGCGGCCGGGCAGTTTTCGCTGCAGGTCGCGCACGCCCACGCCGCGCTGCAGCAGTCCACACCGGCGGCAAATGCGGTGGTGGCCTCGCCAGGCCAGATCGATCTCGTGTTCAACGAGACATTGATTCCGCGGGCGTCGCGTCTCAAGTTGCTCATGAAGCACGGCAGTTCCACCATGCCGATCGAGAATTTCACGACCGAGATCGTCAACAACGGCAAGACCCTGCGTGCCAAGTTGCCTGGACCGCTGGCTCCGGGCGTCTATACCGTGGAATACCGCGCCGTCGGTGGTGACAACCACCCCATGCCGGGCAGCTTCAGCTTCACGGTGCGCTGAGGAGTCGCGAATGTTCGACCTGTCGGCTTATGCACTGAGATTCTTGGAATACCTTGTCATCATGGTTCTTTTCGGGGTTCCACTCTTCGGTTGGTACGGGTCGCGTCGATCGGCACTCGCCGACGCCTTGGCCGGGTGGTCACTCATGGGCGTTCTATTGGCGGGTGCCGTAGCCGGTCTCGTGCTCACCGGGCTCGATGTCGTCTTCAAGACCGCGGGCATCATGGGAATGCCGCTTGCCGAGGTTGATCGCGCATCGCTTGGCTGGTATCTGCTCGAGACGTCCGCGGGCCGGGCAGCCATGGCGAGAGGCGCGCTGCTGGTCGCCCTGATGTTCGTGCTCGGATGGCATCGTCGCCGCGGGAAGGTGGAGACCGCCTTCCCGCTGGGGGCGATGCTGGCGGGCGGCGCACTCGCTTCGCTGGCATGGAACGGCCACGCCGCCGCTGGCGAGGGCTTGGCAGGCGCGGTCCGGCTTGCTGCAGGCATCGTCCATCTTCTCGCGGCAGGCGGCTGGATCGCAGCGGTCCTGATGTTCCTTGCCATGCTGCTGCGCGGCAAAGAGACGAACGGCAGCGGGCGTCTGCGATCAACGCATGACTTTCTGCATGGTTTTTCGACGCTGGGAACGATCTTCGTTGGTGCGCTCATCGTGTCCGGCATCGCGCACTACGGGGATCTCACCGCGTGGTCGTTTTCGGCCCTGTTCCAGAGCACCTACGGGAAGTTGCTGCTTTTCAAACTGGCCCTGTTCGCTGGAATGCTGGGTTTGGGAGCGCTGCACCGATGGACGCTGGTGCCGCGCTTGGAACGAGCGCTGACCAGCGGAGATCCCGCGCAGGAGGTGCGGGCTTTGCGGCAGAGTGTTACGGCTGAGGCCGCGCTGGCCATCTTGATCCTGATTGTTGTTTCAGTGCTCGGGACGCTCAGCCCCGAATAGCTGTGTAACCCGCAATGGCACACTGCCTTGGCAGTCCATCCCCACTAAAGCGAGCATCGGCATGAACTCACCGTCGTCCCATGACCATCACCATTCTGCAGGCGCAGCCCCTGTCGAGGCTGCGGATGGACGGGTCATCACCAATCCCGTCCGCTATACGGACGATGCTCCCCAGCAAGTTGAAGTGACCGCCCCAGCAGCGGTGGCCCAACCCAGCGGTACCCACGCCACGGTCTACACCTGCCCGATGCATCCGCAGATTCGTCAGCCAGGTCCCGGCACCTGTCCGATCTGCGGCATGGCGCTGGAGCCGGAGATGCCCTCGCTGGAGGAGGACGACAATCCAGAGTTACGCGATTTCACCCGAAGGTTCTGGTGGACGTTGCCTTTGACGTTGATCGTCCTGGTCTTGGCCATGCTGGGACACCGTCTGCCCGGCTTGTCCACGCAGGCGCGCACCTGGATTGAGCTCGTGCTGAGCGCCCCGGTGGTGCTCTGGGCGGGGTGGCCTTTCTTTGAGCGCTGCCTACAGTCCATCGGCAATCGCAGCCCCAACATGTGGACGCTGATCGGCATCGGCGTGGCCGCCGCGTTTGGCTACAGCGTGGTGGCCACCGTGGCACCGGACCTGTTTCCGGACTCTTTCCGCGAGCATGGACGGGTAGGGGTCTACTTCGAGGCGGCAGCGGTCATCGTCTCGCTCACCCTGCTCGGACAGCTGCTGGAACTGCGGGCGCGTTCCAAAACCTCGGCGGCCATCAAGTCCCTGCTGGGATTGGCGCCCAAGACGGCTCGCCGCGTCAAACCCGATGGGGGCGAAGAGGACGTTGCGCTGGATCACGTGCACGTGGGTGATCTGCTTCGCGTACGACCGGGCGAGAAGGTGCCGGTCGATGGGGAAGTCATCGAAGGCCGCGCCAGTGTCGATGAGTCGATGCTGACCGGTGAACCCATTCCGGTGGAGAAGGCTGTCGGTGATCACGTTATAGGCGCCACGCTCAACGGGACGGGCGCCTTAGTCATCCGGGCGGACAAAGTCGGATCCGGGACGGTACTGGCGCAGATTGTGCAGTTGGTAGCCCAAGCCCAGCGCTCCCGCGCGCCGATGCAGCGTATGGCGGACAAGGTGGCGTACTGGTTTGTCCTGGCCGTGCTGGCCACGGCGGTGCTCACGTTCTTCGGATGGGGTCTGTTTGGACCCGAACCGTCCTGGACCTTTGCCGTCCTCAATGCCGTATCGGTTCTGATCATTGCTTGCCCGTGTGCCTTGGGTTTGGCTACCCCCATGTCGATCATGGTCGCCACTGGCCGCGCTGCGCAGGTCGGGGTCCTGTTCCGCGATGCTCAGGCGATCGAGCAGCTACGTCTGATCGACACGTTGATCGTGGACAAGACCGGTACGTTGACCGAGGGGCGTCCAGCCTTTCGCGACACGCTCTCCAACGCCGGCTTCGACGCCGATCAGATCCTTTGTTTGGCCGGCAGCTTGGAGCAGGGCAGTGAGCACCCCTTGGCCGAGGCCATCGTGGCTGAAGCCCAGCGACGTGGCTTGAACCTGGTGGCCGCCCAAGATTTTGATTCGCTCACCGGCCAAGGCGTCCGCGGGCGCGTGTCCGATCAGGATGTCGTGCTCGGCAACCAAAGCCTGATGGCGTCGGTTGGCGCCGATGTAGCACCTTTGCAAAGCAGCGCCGAGCGTCTTCGGAAAGAAGGCGCTAGCGTGATGTTCCTGGCGGTCAATGGTCGGTTGGCCGGCGCCATTGCGGTGGCTGATCCCATCAAAGCCACGACCTTGCCTGCCTTGAACCTGCTACGTGCCGATGGCCTGCACGTGGTGATGGCCTCCGGTGACGCACAGGCGACGGCCGAGGCCGTGGGGCGCACGCTGGGCATCGAGGATGTGCGTGGTGGCGTCAAGCCGCAGGACAAGGCCGACCTGGTCCAGCAACTCAAAGCCCAGGGTCGTCGCGTGGCCATGGCTGGCGATGGCATCAACGATGCGCCGGCCCTGGCGGCAGCCGATGTGGGCATCGCGATGGGGACGGGCACGGATGTGGCCATGTCCAGCGCCCAGCTCACCCTGGTCAAGGGTGATTTGAGGCGCATCGTGCAAGCCCGTGCCATCTCGTCTTTGACGGTGGCCAATATGAAGCAGAACCTGGGCTTCGCCTTCGTCTACAACGCCATCGGCGTGCCTATCGCCGCCGGCTTGCTGTATCCCAGCTTCGGCCTTTTGCTCAGTCCGATGATGGCGGCCCTGGCCATGAGCCTGAGCTCGGTTTCGGTGGTCACCAATGCCCTGCGTTTGTCCGGCTCCACCGTTGTTGCCACCCCCCACCCTGACCGCGCCGATGAGCCTGCGCGCGGCCATTCCTGTCACTGATGGCTCATATCCCACAAGGAGTACTGCAATGAAGCGTTATGCCTCCCTCTCGATGATGGCCTTGTTCCTGATGGCGGGCGCGGCCTTCGCCGGCGGCCAGACCACCACGCCCACCACCGACCACGGTCAGCACAAGCCGGCGGCGGCCGATGCCGATTTCACCAAGCTCGATGCCAACAAGGACGGCTCGCTGTCCAAGGAAGAACTGGCCAAGCACAAGCTGGCGCCGCACTTTGGCATGCTCGATAGCAACAAAGATGGCAAGCTGAGCCCGCAGGAATTCGCTGCCGGCAAGGGTATGTAAGTGTTCTCAGCCCGGGAGCTGTTCCAACAGTTCGCGGGTTCTTCCGCCGTTCTGCCATTCCCACGGAGATTGTTATGTCCTCTTCGCACGGTACGCACGAAAACGCGCAAGACCCGCAGTCCCAGCACGCAAAACCGCACGCCTCACACCAACCTGCCCACCAGGCACAACAAGGGCATCAAGGCCATTACGGCCGCCTGTTGTTGATGATGGGCCTGTCTTTCGTGGCCATGTACGCATTGATGTACGCAATGGTCGATCAGTGGGCTAACGTCTATAACAACGTGAACCAGTTCTACATGGCGGGCCTGATGGCCGCTCCCATGCTGCTGATCGAGCTGTGGCTAATGTCCAGCATGTACCCCGATCGCCGACGCAATCTGATTCTGGCTGGTCTGACGGTGGCGTTCATGCTGTTCTGCTGGTGGGGCATTCGCACTCAAGCAGCGGTCACTGACAAACAGTTCATCCGTTCGATGATTCCCCACCACGCTGGCGCCATCCTGATGTGTGAGGAGAATCGTCTGAAGGATCCTGAGTTGGTGAAGCTCTGCCAGGACATTATTACCTCGCAGACACAGGAGATCGCGCAAATGAAGCAGTTGCTGGCTGAGCGTTCCCATTAGCTCACTGCCTTTTGCCAGCCGATATCACTTCACTGAGCCTGCGCACTGACCATTCGGTGGATCAAACGCGCGGCCACACGTGCGGTGGCTTGATCCGGATCCAGGGGCGGACACAGTTCCGCCACGTCGACCACACGTACCTTGCCCGAGGCCATGACCAGATCCAGCAGGGCTTCCAGGACCTCCAGACTCACCCCGCGTGGGTTGGGGGCGCTCACGCCCGGGGCCACCACCATTGAGTACGCCGGCAAGATCACCAGCGGCTTGGGTAGCTACACCCAGTGGCGTGGCTTGGGCTCACTGCGTATGGGCAAGAACCGTTGGACCGGCGTCTATTCGGCGCAGTACATCGGCAGCGCGGACGACATCATCGCCGTGCCCGACACGATCGGCTCGCATGTGTCCAGCGTGGTGTACCACAGCCTGCAACTGAGCTACGGCATCAAGAAGAAGTGGGATATCTCCGCCGGCGTTGAAAAAGTGCTCGATAAGAAGGCGCCGTTCGTGAAGAACAACCCCAACACCGACACCGACACCATGACGTACGACTTGCTGGGTCGTCGCTGGAATGTCCGCTTTGGTTACCACTGGTAAGCCACGATCACGAGGAGCTACACATCATGAGAAACACGCAACTATCCGCCACACTACTGCTGTTCGCTGTGGCCGGCAGTGCCGGTGCGCACGACCTGTTTGTCGCTTTCTCCAAGCCTGGCACCGCAGCGGGCGAGGCGAACACAGCGTTGGTGAACAATGGCACCTTCGATGAAAGTGCAGGTGCAGTCACCCGAGCGCGTCTACAGGACGTTGGACCGACCAGAGTTCCATAGACACTCAGTCGCCGCTCTGCGCGTAGCGCTTTTCGAACTCTACCGGTGACATGCCGCCAGCGGAACCATGCC